>JBBDVI010000026.1:0-10340 GCA_040903465.1 Flavobacteriaceae bacterium | reverse complement strand
AGCGCTATAATGTATAAGTATAATTCGCTACTATAAATATTCCTTCTTTGATAAAATCACAAAAAGATGAACAATATTATGGGCACCAAATTCTTTTCTTAATTTCTTAAGCTCTTTTTCAATCATACTTATACTGTTAGGTAAAATTTCTCTTTCTTTTAGATACTCAGAAACCTCAGCTTGAGTATATCCAACGGCCATTTTCTTTACTATAATTTTTTGGATCCTGTTCATAAATCTAAAATACATTTTTTTTAAATTTTATAAGCTCAGTTATAAGTAAATTATAGCTACTCATTTTATCCTAAAGGGTGTAAAGGGCAAACAACTAGAAAATAAATATTAGATATATTTCCGAAAACAAATAAAAAGGAAGCAAAGGTAGGGGGCTCCCTCCACCAGCCGCCAAGGGCCTGTAAAGGTCAAGCCTCCGGTTTCAAAAAAAATCTCCACCCTCGTTTTGAACACATTTCAAAAACCCACCCTTTTTGTCTAATATCTCATATCTTAAATCTCACGTCTATTAAAACCGGGTAGTATTTTTTCTGAAAACCTTGACAGCCCCGCCACGCCCCTCAGTATGTCGGCTTTCTTTTTTTTTGTTTTTTCTTTTGTTCCGAAAAAATATAGGGGCGAAGCGTAGCGAGCCATAAGCATAATTAATTTTTAAATCCTGAATTATGCTTAATTTTAAAATCAAAACCCACAAACACGGAAGGTTCTACAACACCCCGCACTTCTTTATCCTAAACAAAGGAAACAACACCGGAAAACCTTCATTTGATCCCTACAGAAACGCTTTCGTCGTTTACTGCAACAACCAAAAAGACCTTCAGAAAATCTTCTGGATATGTGCAATTTTACATGCTGGTAACTTTTTTAAACCCTACCTCAACGGCTCCGTCATTCCGTTCATTCACATCGGTGATGTCAAAAAACTGATAAAAGAATGCATTGTCAGATATGACGGCCGCCACTGGGAAGCACGCTTCAAGGCCCTCAAAAAACTCGAAGCTGCAGAAGAAAACCTCCGCAGGCAATCAGAAAACCTCAGGAACTACAAAATCTTGATGATGAGGTCTTATGAACCACAGTTAAACTAAAAAACAGGGCAAAGGGCCCTGTATAAAAACAAAAAGCCCGGACCATAAACCCGGGCTTTTCCACCAAACCAAACAACCTACTTCCCAAAACGCCGGGAAATAAACCGCAGCAACACCGAAGCAATAAAACTCGCAACAGCACCAATAAAAGCCATCAGAACCGTAACCAGGATATCTTCAACGGGCAAATTCGGAAGCATGCTAAAAGCAGTGCCACCCCAAAAACTCACCCTATGAAAAAAATGTGTGTCCATACCTATATCCCTAAAGCCGGTTCCGGAGAATCTCCGGGTTCGTTATTATCGTCGTCGTCTTCATCTTTCACTACCGCTTGACTTACCACAGTCGCTACAGTGCCCGCAACAGTCACATAAGTCGCAATCGTAAACAAAGCAGTAGGAATCGCCACAGGAGCAGCCAAAATAGCGCCACCTGCAGCCGTCAGCGCAATCCCAATATTTCGCAAAGTCCTGAAAAATTTGGGAGTCGGTTTTCTATATCGTTCTTGTAAATTCATAACTCAAAATTTTAATTAACAATTAACTCGTTCACCTTCCGCAAATTTCCCGGAAGTAATGTTCAAAAACAGCGGCTCCTTCTTTAACCGGCAACGTTCAATAAACATCAAAAGTTTGTCTAACGCTTTACGCGAAAGTGTTCCTGTACCAATGCCTGTCAAATGCGTAACAGGAGCCAAACACCCCCGAAGCTCTTTCAAGGCATCATTCGCCGGATGCACAAAAATCCCCGAACGTCCGGGAACATCCTTCACCACCAAATGATGCTTAAACCGGTCTGTAAACCAAAGCTCCAGCTCATACCGCCCGTCAGGTATACACGAAACATTACGCGCATTCTCCTTCCAGGGCAATTCAATCATAAAACAGATAAACTTCCCTTGATGAAAAAGGGCACCATTGGTGCCCCCTTCAAACTGATTCCTGAACAATTGCAATTCCATCACCCTATGAAATCACAATTACAGTTGATCAACACCAATCAAACTGAGGGAGTTGTAAGCACCGTTTTTCAACGGGTACATATCACCATTCACCTCTTGGTAAAAGCTCACTCCAAGCACCTGCAACAACGGCAGTGTAGAGTTGGCAGTCACCGTAGAGACGAGATTGATTAATGCAGTCGCCTGAGCATCCCAAGGCAGAATCGCCGTCTCTTGACTGTCAAAAACAAACTCCTCGTTTTCGAAGTCAACCTCAGCCAACCCGCTCACGATTTTGAAGTGAGTAGTCCCTGCAGGAGCGTCGATACTCGCGTTAGGAGTAAAAACCGGGATTTCTACATCCAATGTCCCGGCAACGCGGTCCAGAGTTGGAGTGTAAGGAGCAAACATCACAGTGCCAAACTTCCCGTTAATGTTAAACTCAAACCCGTTAATCAATGCCATATCCCCATCAGGAATGGTTCTCAATCCACGCTCATTCGTGGCATCCGTTTTAATCACTCTCATAAGTGATTGTGTCAATCTACTGGTCACTCGTTTGTCCTTTGCATTCTGCAACAGCAAACGAATGGCCTTTCTCACCAATTTTCCACCGGCACCGGCACGTCCAAACTCAGCCCCATTTTCACGGGTTCTTTGAAACGCCGGGTCGTTGGCAATTCGGTTTTTGTCCACACCACCTTTTTCACGGGCTAAATGCCCATCGGTGGTCTTGTAAAAGGTAACACCTCCAATGGTACCTTTCAATCTGATAATTCCGGTCTGTCTTGCCATAACTATTCGATTTTTTGATTAATAAAACCCAAAAGTATAGGCACAAGCCACCACCCAAAGAACCCCACTTCCAACATCAACCATCTTTTCCGAAACAGACCATTTTAACCGCAAATACCAAATCAAACCAAATTCCACCAATGCTAATATCCGTAAGAAAAAAAACCTACAAAACACACCCCATAACATTGACAAAGAGCCTTATAAGCCCTATATTTGAAGCATGGTAGAAGCTATGATGAAGCATAGATAAAGTATGAGAACTTCGAAAAGAATATGTATTTACCCAAAAGATATTCAGCGTATCACCGGCAAGAGTGAAAGACACGCCAGGAACCTCCTGTCCAAAATCAGAGAATACCTAAACAAAGAGCCACACCAATTCGTCACAACAGAAGAATTTGCAAGTTTTACGGGGATAAAAAAGGAGTTGGTAGAGGAGTTTATTATAGATTAAACGGCATTAATTTTAAACAGTTTTTGATTAATTTATTAACCTAAATTTTGTATATTTAACTCAAGTTCTTGAAAGTCAAACAGCACCAAAACAGTCTAAAAAAAATGTCAGTTTGCCGTCAGTTTTAACATTTTGACAAACTGAAACCCCTATAAAAACTGTAGTTAACAAAGTAGGTTTGAATCCCTCCGCGGTCACGAATAAATGTTGCAATAAAAAAAAACGCCAAGTTCACTTGAGCGTTTTTTTGTTTGCAACATTTTCAAAGCGGAGCTTTGAGGGATCACCAGAGGTAATCCCAATTCCCATTTCAATAATGCCACTCTGAATTCGACGAAGGGATGAAAAGCCCAAGCTTTTCAATCCCGTAGTGAAATAAAAAAACCGATGGCGATAGCCAGCGGACTTTCTATTTGCATCCCAAGAGCCATCAGGAAGAGCAATTAGGGAAGACAGGTAACCCCATTTAATATGCCATTACCTTGCCTTTAACATGCTTAAATCACCGCTTATTTTGTTGTTCTGTTTCTATCTGTTTCATCGACCTGATAGCTGGTATCGTCCACCAATTGGTCGTCGTTATAAAGGTAATAATCTTCCCTTAAATTTTTGGCTCCCACAAAGCCTCCTAAAGCTGCAGCTATGGCACCCAGAATAAGAGCAATGGCAAGATACATCGCAGCATCACCAACAGCCTCTGCAATGTTTTCCACTTGTTCGTTGGCAGTTTCCTTGGCATCTTCCAAAAATGCTTCAAATTCCTCACGAGCCCTTTCAAATTCAGCCAAATTGTTTTCAACAGCACGCTTAGCTTCGCTTTCAGTCATATCAGTACGTTCCACCAGGATATTGACCAATGCCTGTTTATCTATTGCTTCAAACGACTGTTCAAACTTGTTTTTGGCCTTGCTAAAAATACCCTCTACTTCAGCATCTGCTCTGGCAGGTTTTTTAGCTATATCTCTAGCTCCTTCTCTGGCATCTGTGGTAGTTCTTTCAGCTTGTGACTCCAGGTATTCCGGGTCAAGCTTCTCTTTGCCGGTATCTTCCAATAATGAATAAAATTCTTCTCGTGCATCCTCCAGAGATAGTTCCAGACCCTCAAACTGGTCCTTAATAATCGGGCCCAGTTGATTCTCTACAACCTGTCCTGTTGTTGAGAGCACCCCTCCAACCACATTCCCTACACCAGAAATAATACTTCCTATAACAGAAGTGAGTAACCAAGCTGAAATAAGAGTATATAAAGCCCAAGTCATAATTCCGTGAATGATTCCACTTGTGTTTGCAAAAGAGACGCCTACACGTGCTGCAAAATAACCACCTGTAAAAAGTACTATTAAATTACTTAAGATCCACCAAATTATTGATCCTGTTCCTAATCCGCTTAAAGGATTGCTTTCTTCAGTAGGTTCAATACTCCACAATCCTATGGAAAGTCCTATCAGATTTAATATCAGCATAAATGATATTGCTGCTACTGTACCTGCAAAAATAGATCTCCAAGAAATGCCTTTGGGTGGGAAAGTAGTGTAATAATTTAAATTTCCGGTATTTTCCATAATCAATGGTTTTTATTGGTTTGTAAGATATATAATTGGTTTAAAAGCATAAATGAGGGGTAAATATCCTTAAACCATGTTTGATGATTGTTATAAGTTTCCATAATAATGTTATATAGTTTTTAGATTGAGTGAGTTAACGCGCTACGAGAAGTCTATGACTTCGTGACACAGTGCTAACAGCCTCTCCGGTTAAAAAACCCGGGACACATGGTTAGGCAGGCTTGTTTTAAAAAGCCCGTGGCCTTACATTTGTGCTCCTTCGGTTACATCTAAGGATCAGAATGCTCCTATAATCATTCGGTTCTAAGTATTTGATTTAAAAAGAATAAGTCTCGAGTTCTTTTTTTTATCTTATCTTCCCTAATTGAGTAGAAATTTACACCATTACAAACTACAGGACATTTGAAGAAGAGCAGAAAACTGTACAGCGCTTTTTATAAGCTTGAAGAATACCTTGAAATTCCCATGTTTGTTCTAGCATTGGTTTGGCTTTATTTGTTTATCATAGAACTTGTAAAAGGGTTAACACCCTTCCAGGAAACACTTATTTACGTCATCTGGGGTTTGTTCATTTTGGAATTTGTATTAAAAATTGTACTAGCACCAAGAAAATTAAGTTATGTAAAAAGTAATTGGATTACAGTTATTGCCCTTTTGGTCCCTGCTTTAAGGGTCTTAAGAATATTGAATGCCCTCAGAATACTTCAGTCGGTAAGGGTTATCAATTCCACCCGGGTCATTCGGGCGATTACCTCAGGAAAGCGTTTTTTTAGTTCTCTTAAAGAAGCACAAGGCCCGCAACCGGAACCCGAAATGGAGGTGGGGATTTTGATAGCATTCAGCAAAAAACAAAATAAAGACGCGCTTATCAGTTATGCAAAACAACTGGTGCAGGATGTAGAAGCTGAGCTTAAAGAAAGTACCGGGATCAACTGGTATTTTGATATACTAGATGCTACCAGGCTGGAAAGCGACCGCTCAAGGTACCCGTCTGAATTCCTGGACGATGCCAGCATGAGAATGGCTGAAGGTCCATATGACCTGGTAACGGTCATTACAGATGTTGGCATTTTGTCCCGAAGTAATAATCTGGTCGCCGGTCTTTCTTCTTCAGTAGCAAGAATTATTGTTCTATCTACACGAAAGTTAACTTCAACCGGCCGAAATAAAGCAAGATTGCAGTTAGATAATCCCAGGGTAAGGTTTAACAGCGGCACCTTTTTTTTGCGCCAGATAGGTCATTTGCTGGGATTAAAACATACCTCTCCGGCAAGCAGCAGGATCATGGGTGCCAAATCGTTCAGTGAGGAGCTACAGAAAATTCCTTCTTTTACTTCTAAAGAAAAAGAAAAACTAAAAAAGACCGCAGAAAAAGCACCTGACAGGGAATTGCGGGATGCCAATGACCTGGAAACTTTTATATTTCATGTTCTTATGACCTTCAGGCATCTGAAGTCTTTTTTCAGACCGTTGCTTAAGAATAAGGCGCTTTTGTTACCGCTATCCTTACCCGGTCTTGCAACCGCAGCCGTTGCCCCGGCAATCATACTTATCTTTACGGCAGAAATATGGGATGTAGGTTTGGGAATGAGTAACGGGACCGCTGCCTTTTTTGCAGGAATAAGTATCATGCTAGCCAGTTTTTATCTCGTGCGGGTGCAGTCCCTTTTTCTTCCCAGAAAAGAAAAAAGAATACTTACAGAACACCTTGCTGTTGCCAACAGTGTTATTTACTTCAGTATCTTTTTGGCTTGTATCGGATTGTTCTTGCTGGTGGGAATTCTTATGATGATTATTGAACTCTATGTATTTCCGTCTGATTTGATGCAAACCTGGCCTACATTAAACAAACCGGAAATCCTTCTTGAAGATAAAATACGGCTTGCAGTATTCATAAGCACTGTGGGCGTTACTACGGGAGCACTGGCGGGAGGATTGGAAAGCCGGACCCTTATCCAGCATCTTGCTTTATTTCGTGGGAAGGAATGAATAAACAAATTTCATAGTTTCATTTCTAATACGGTTTAAAATCCTTTGAAGTTTTCTATGATGAAAAACAAAAAAAAATCCTTGGTATGAAGTCTGATGCTATGTACCACCAAACAAGGTATAAAGCTTCCAAGGTTGTACAACCATCTCCTAAGAGTTTTTTTATTTGAATAAACATCCCCTCGCTAGTAGACTCCCGATACTTAATAAGGATGATATACTCCTAAAGTTTTCAAAATAAACAACATAACGGTATAGAATCACTTTGATATGATGATGGAAGGTGCTACTTTAGATAAAAATAAAGAGAGCTACAGAAGAGGAAGACAAAGAAATGAAAAAGAGAAGACTGAATATTCCGGATTTTAGTGCTTAATTGTTAAACATACAAAATGAATAAAGACAGTAAAACCCATAAGCCTGATAAAATTTCTAAGGTAGTTGTAATTGGTACATCTGCAGGAGGGCTTGATGCATTAAAAAAACTAATCAGTCAACTGCACAATGACTTCCCTTTGCCGATACTGGTTGTGCGTCATATTTCTCCGGATGCTACGGGAAATGTACTTTTGGACGAGCTTAATAAACTAAATACCGTAAAATGTGAGCAAGCAAAAAGCGGAAACAACTTAAAAGCCGGATACCTCTATCTCGCACCATCAGACCATCACTTGATGATTGGGGAAGATCTGAAATTGTTGGTGACAAAAGGAGCTAGGGAAAACAGGTACCGTCCTGCTATTGATCCGCTGTTTCGGTCTGCTGCAGTAGGATTTGGAACCGGTGTTATCGCGATATTGCTGACAGGTTATCTAGATGATGGAACGGCGGGAATGAAAGCCATTAAAAGATGCGGTGGAACCTGTATTGTACAGGATCTTGAAGAGGCTCAGTATCCGGCAATGCCAAAAAATGCTCTTAACAATGTTAAGGTAGATTATTGCCTGCCTATATCTGAAATGGGAGCACTGCTTTATAAGCTTATTCCACAGAAATTGCGTAAAAGCAAACCTGTTCCAAAAGATATCTTAATTGAGGCTAAGATTGCGGCACGCGTGCTGAGCGATTTGTCTTCAGTGAATAAACTGGGTGAGCAGGTTCCCTTTAACTGCCCCGGTTGTGGTGGTGTATTATGGCAAATAGATACGGACGAAAGCTTGCGTTTTCGTTGCCATACCGGGCACGCATATACGGCAGCTTCCCTTCTAGCTGAACAGACAAACAAGATTGAAGAAACCATGTGGTATGCGCTGCGGATGTTTGAAGAACGTAAAAATTTGCTGACTACAATGGCACAAGAAAAAAAAGGGGTGGGTTCACAATCAGCCCTTGAAAGAGCGAAAATGTCGCAGGTTCATATTGATCGGATTCGGGCCATCTTGAAAACAGCTAATAATGCAAGTGGGGATGATATGCCCACCTGAGAAAACTACAGCTAAAATAACTAAGCGTTCAACACATCATATAAAAATAGTTTGGGTTTAGCTGTTTTGCGGGCTTTGTTTGCTGCTTCAACATTCTTCTCGATGCACAATTAAGCAGTACATTTAAGAGGTATTGATAAATGCATTAACTTTGAGCAACCTTCATTAAAATTAAACGGTATTCACTTTATCAACTAAACCTGCGAAAATGCTTCTAGCTATGTCAAAATACATCGTTATCTTATTTGGGGCTTTTTTTATTTTTGTTGGATTCCTGATGCTTTTGAGGCCCAAAAAAGCAAGGATGATTTTACAATTGGCCGGCAGTACCAATGTTATAAACTATACTGAAATCACACTGCGCTTCATCATTGCCATTGCCCTTATTTTATATGCTGATTTTTCCAAACAACCGGAAGTTTTCACGATACTTGGGTGGTTTATGCTTATTACATCATTAATACTCTATGGTGTACCGAGAAAACTACATCATCAATTTTCATTAAAGAGTGCTGAGATACTCAAACCTTTTTATTTTCAATTGATTGCTCCATTTACATTTGTAATCGGCGGGCTTATAATTTATAATACGCTCTGAATTATAAATGAACATAACACACACCCATCATTGCGCTCCCGAACTTGAGATACAGCGCGTTTTCTTATGCTACAAAGCAATTATCCACTACTTAATTAACCCGTCTGCTACAATTTATTTGTGACCTCTCAAAGATTACAACCTTAAAACTAGTCATTATGTTATTTTGTCACCAGAAGGGAATGATGCCCCGGCTAGTGAACAATTGCATCGCGTTCTCCTGAAGCTATTATGTTATTATCAAAGATGAGAAAATGTAAAACTCAGCAAAATAGCAGGAAGGCTAAGCCATGAACACATGGATTCCTTTGTAAACTTTGAGCATTCTTGGTGACCTTTGAGGTTAAGCACTTTTGTTGAATAGCAGTAAACCTATCGTTCCTACTAAAAAAAAGTGAATTTGTGCAGTTTGTCGGATAAATCTTACATCTTTTCGAAAAACAGGGACGGGGTGTGTAAACTTTCTCTAAAAATCACTTATTTAGCTATCAGAGTTTGAAACCCGGTTGGTTTTTTATTCTGACTATCCCCAACTTTATTACCCAACTTTATTAGTCCTACCTGCTGTTGTATTGTAATTAATTTATTATTAATGAGACATAAATTACTATTGATTGCGAAAATAATTCATTCGTTTTGCCCGGGCATAGTGCCACAGGCAACTACGCTATTTATAGTAAGTACAACAACACAAAAAACGAGAAACAACTAATACGCCCCTGCCGTTGGTGTGGGTTTTTTATTTTAAATAACCAATCGATTATGAAAACTAAAAATTTAAATTCCAAAAAAATCATTAAAAGCTGTTTTGTTATTGCTTTTTTGTTCTTAAGTTCAATTTCACTAGGGCAAGAGATTGAAATAACAAGTGTAAGTCCAACAACTTTCTGTGCAAATGAATTAACAGATATTCAAATAAATATCGAGGTTAGTGGTTTTAGTGGAAATAAGACATATACTGCTCAATTATCCGATGTAAGTGGCTCATTTAGTAATCCAAGTATATTTGGTACTGTTTCTTTTAATACTAATACTACATCAACGGGAACAATTATTGGAGATATTGATCAATCTGCAGGATCTGACTATTTAGTAAGAGTTGTTCATAGTCAAGGACAAACGTTTATTGAGTCAGGTTCATTTGAAATTGAAGTTAACCCTAGTACAGTTTGGTATTTTGATGATGATAATGACGGATATGGAGACCCAAACGATAGCGTTCAGGCTTGCTCTCAACCCACAGGCTATGTAGATAATGATTTTGATTGTGATGACACAAATGCTGATATTAACCCAGATACGGTTTGGTATTTAGATGCAGATGACGATGGGTATTACACAGGAACAGGGGAAACACAATGTGCCTCTCCGGGAGCCGGTTTTGTTTATGAAAATGTACTTCCCGGTGACTGTAATGATAATGATGCAGCAATCAATCCTGGAGCATCGGAAATTTGCGATGGCATTGA
>JBBDVI010000025.1:0-10406 GCA_040903465.1 Flavobacteriaceae bacterium | reverse complement strand
TTTCTGGATGCGTGTTTTTGAAATACCTGAAGGAACCCGAACCTCAAAAGGAAGGGCTATCCAAAACATGATCAATATTGAGCAAGATGATAAAGTCAAGGCTTTTATCTGTGTTCAGGATTTAAAGGATGAAGACTATATCAATAGCCATTTTGTCATTATGGCAACTAAAAAAGGTCAGGTTAAGAAAACTCCGCTGGAGCAATATTCAAGACCCAGAACAAATGGGATTAATGCCATTACCATTCGTGAAGACGATGAATTGCTTGAAGCTAAATTAACAACCGGTGACAGTCAGATTATGTTAGCTGTCAAATCTGGTAAAGCTGTTCGGTTTGAAGAAGAGAAAACAAGACCTATGGGCAGAAATGCTTCAGGCGTAAGAGGTATTACCCTTGCAAATGACAAAGATGAAGTAGTTGGAATGATTACCATAGAAAAGCCTCAAGAAGAAACCATTCTGGTTGTATCTGAAAACGGTTATGGTAAGCGCACATTTATTGATGACCCTGAAGATGGAGAAGCCATATACCGAATCACGAACAGGGGTGGGAAAGGTGTTAAAACCATTTCGATTACTGAAAAAACAGGAAGTCTTGTAGCAATTAAAAGTGTTAATGAAACTGATGATTTGATGATTATCAACAAATCCGGAATCGCAATCAGAATGTCAGTAGATGATTTGCGTGTTATGGGTAGGGCTACACAAGGAGTTCGTTTGATAAAAGTAAGGGAAGATGATGCAATAGCAGCTGTTGCAAAAACCATGAAAGATGATGTCGAAGTAGAAATAACGGATGATATGGAAAATGGAACAGATATTGCAGACACAAATAAAACTGAATAGAAACAATAAAATAGAAAAAATGAAAAAATTAATATTAATAATTACAGCCTTATTTATGACTGTAATGTCCTATTCCCAAAAGAGAGAACTGAGGCAAGCTTCCAAGCAAATTAAAGAAGGGTCATTTGTAGAGGCCAAAAATACGCTTCAAACTATAGAAGGTTCTATTGCAACTGCAGATGACGATGAAAAAGCCGAATACTACCTCTATAAAGGACAAGCCTATATGGGCTCCGGTAGTAACTCTGATAAAGATTTTATTACTGCTGTCGAATCTTTCAAAAAAGTAATTGAAATTGAAGGTTCTGGAAAACAAAACTATACTAAGGTAGCAAAACAAGAAATTCAAAACTTGGTGGTAAGCTTGGTGAACTCAGCTATTGACGATCAAAATGCCGAGCGTTATGATGCAGCTTCAGATAAACTATATTCAAGTTATACTTTAAGCAAAAGAGATACGGTTTTTTTATTTTATGCTGCCGGGAATGCCCTCAATGCAAAAAATTATGACCGTGCTTTAAAGTATTATGAAGAATTAGTTGAATTGGGTTTTACCGGAATTGAAAAAGAATATATTGCAACCAATAAGGAGACAGGTGAAGCCGAGGTCTTTTCAAGTAAAGAAGAAAGAGATTTCATGGTTTTATCTGGTGATTATATTAGGCCTATAGAAAAGTTGGCCGAATCAAAACGTCCTTTTATATTAAGAGACCTAAGTGCTATTTATGTTGATATGGGAGATGTTGAAAAAGCAAAAAAAATGATTGCTAATGCAAAAAAAGAAAGTCCTGATGATATTTTGCTTCTAAGAGCTGAGGCAAATCTTGCTTTACAGTTGGATGATATGAAAACATATAACACCTTGATGCAAAAAGTGGTTAATTCTGATCCAGACAATCCGGAATTATTTTATAATCTGGGAGTTAGTTCTGCCAGTATTGGTGAAACTGAAAAAGCTATAGAGTATTATAAAAAGGCCTTAGAATTGGAGCCTGATTATAGTAACGCAAAAGTGAACATGGCTGTGTTGATTTTGGAGCAGGAAGACCCTATTATTGAAGAAATGAATTCTTTGGGAACCTCGGCTGCTGATAATAAACGATATGATGAACTTCGTAACAAAAGGCAAGCAATGTATAAAGAGGCCTTGCCTTATCTGGAAAGTGCTTTACAATCACAACCTGATAATATTAATATTGCCCGCACCTTGATGAATATCTATTCAATTACTGGCGAGGATGCAAAATTTAAAGAAATGAAAGATAAAGTAGAGTCTTTAGAAGATAACTAGTTTTTATTCTTTTAATTCATATAAAAAAGCCAGGATAATAATTCCTGGCTTTTTTAGTGGTATAAAGTAAGTCTCAAATAATTCTTTTTATAACCCTAAGCTTGTGACTGTGTTTTTTTGTTTCTGTATTAAAAATTCCGGTGTGGTCCAAACGGTCTATGCGTACTTTGCCGTGTGCGTGGATAATATGATTGTCTGACATAATAATGCCCACGTGCGTGATAATTCCTTCTTCATTATCAAAAAAAGCCAAATCCCCAGGCTCGCTTTCTTCAATAAAACTGAGTGAGTCTCCTTGTGTAGCTTGCTGTTTTGCATCCCGCAAAAGTTTATGTCCGTTTAATTTGTAAACCATTTGTGTAAAGCCGCTACAGTCAATCCCAAAAGGTGTTTTACCACCCCACAAATAAGGAGTGTTCAAATACAATAATGCAGTTAAAACAATTTTTTCTTTTGGCAGAACACCTTCGCTAAAATTTCCATCGTGGGTTTGGTTCAAAAGTGAGATCACATTGAGGTTTGACCCCATTGGAATTGCAATTAGCTGTCCTGATGCATCAGAAACAAACTCCATTATATCTGATGTGAGTTTGGGTGTTGTTTCTTTTAAGTGATGATATTCTTCAGAAGATATTTCAAAATATTGTTTATTATCAATCCAGCCTTCATAATTATCATGTGCCATACGAATTTTGCTCCATGATTTCCGCTGTTCGATAATCTTAAAATGCTCACCATATAAAAGCTGGGTTACCATTTCACTGGTATTTGAAGCTTCCAGCCGAACAGGTACAATACTTAAATGACAAAGGCCGTACTTCATTAAAAAGTATGTTTGGTTGTGTTTGTTTGCAACTTTATCCTAATATATTAAATGCGTTCAAGAACCATTGCTGAAGCACCACCGCCACCATTACAAATTGCAGCTGCACCTATTTTAGCATTGTTTTGTTCCAAAACATTGAGAAGTGTTATTAAAATGCGCACACCACTACAACCCAGAGGATGTCCTAAAGAAACAGCTCCACCGTTTACGTTTACATTTTTATCTGAAAGTCCTAAAAGTTTCATGTTTGCAAGTCCCACAACAGAAAAAGCTTCATTGAATTCAAAGTAATCTACATCCTCAATTGAAACCCCTGCTTTATCTAAAGCAAGAGGTAGTGCCTTGGCAGGAGCTGTGGTGAACCACTCGGGCTCTTGAGCAGCATCAGCATAGCTTTTAATGTAAGCAAGTGGTTTTAAGCCTAATTCGTTAGCTTTTTCTTCACTCATAACTACAACAGCACCAGCACCATCATTTATAGTTGAAGAATTAGCAGCTGTAACGGTTCCATCCTTTGAAAAAGCCGGACGCAATGACGAAACTTTATCTATAAAAACATTCTTATACTCTTCATCTTCAGAAACAATTACAGGCTCACCGCGGCGCTGTGGTACCTCAACAGGAACAACTTCATTCGCAAACTTGCCTTCTTTCCAGGCAGCTGCAGATCGTTTGTATGATTGAATAGCAAAAGCATCTTGTTCCTCACGTGAAAAATTATGCTCAGTAGCGCAAAGGTCAGCACAAACACCCATGGCGTTTTTATCATAAGCATCAACAAGACCGTCTTTTTGCATGCCATCTTCCATTATAACAGGACCAAATTTATTTCCATTACGCATATGTGTATAATGGGGTATATTACTCATGCTCTCCATGCCGCCTGCAACAACAATATCAACATCTCCTGACTTTATTGCTTGAGCTGCTTGCATCACCGCTTTCATACCTGAAGCACAGACTTTGTTCACAGTTGTGCAACCAACAGTGTCCGGAATTCCTGCTCCCATAGAGGCTTGTCTTGCCGGTGCCTGGCCCACTCCGGCTTGCACTACATTGCCCATTAAAACTTCTTGAACCAATTCCGGTTTAAGGTTTATTTTAGCTAGTGCACCTTTAATGGCGATGCTTCCTAATTGTGTAGCGCTTAGTGATGATAAACCACCCATAAAACTTCCAATGGGGGTTCTTGCTGCTGAAACTATTACGACTTTTTTACTCATGAAATTTTTGATATTTATTGAAGAGCCAAATTTAAACAATTAAAAAGGAATTATCAATTTTTATAAGGCTTTATGAAGTGTTTAAAAACAGCTTAAAAAAGAAATACTTACCGCTAAAAGATATATTCTATTTTAACTTTATTATTATTATATTTTTAAATAAATTATAAAATATTTAATAAAAAATTAAACACTTTATATGAATAACCAAGTATCTTTACAAAAAAGTGTAATCTAACTAAATATAGTAATTATGAAAAATCTAATGTTAATGATGATTGTTTTTTTGCCTTTTGCAATTAGCGCTCAAAGCAATGAAAATAAGAAACAAGAAACAACTGTTGAAAAGGTAACAGTAGTGGGAACAGATGTAGAAACAATATCAAAAACAGATGTTGATACAGAGAAAAGTGTTATAAAAGTAGAAGGAACCACTGAGACAAATCAAAATGCCCGTGAGGAAAAAATGGTTAACGAAAAGACCAGCAGGATAGATGTTGATAGTGTAAGAGATGATGGAGAAACCATTGACGGCGTTCAACGAGGAACGCCAACACTCGCAACATCCACTAAAGAAGTAATCATTGATGGTAAAAAATGCAAATGTGAGTGTATAGATAAAAAAGTTGATATCATTGAATAACCTATTACAGCATATAAAATCTTATAAATTTAAACCGGCCTATCTCAGATAGGTCGGTTTTTTATTTTTAATTTAGCAGGAATTATAATTCATAAATAATGAGAATTACTTATTTGGTTTTTTTTATCCTTGTTTTTTCCTTATCCGGATTTTCACAACATAAGAAAGCATATACATTTTTTACTTCTGATGGAAAAGAGATAAGTTATAACGATGTTGTTAATCAACTTAAGGATAAAGAAATTATATTGTTTGGAGAGCAGCATAATAGTGCAATTGCACATTGGTTGCAACTTGAAATAACAAAATACCTTGCTGTAGAAGACAGTCTTGTATTAGGTGCAGAAATGTTTGAAGCTGATAATCAGGAGGCATTAACCTCATACCTCTCTGGCGAAATAGATCAAAAAGGTCTAGATACACTGGCAAGGTTGTGGGTTAACTATAAGACAGATTACAAACCTCTGGTGGACATTTCAAAGAACAAAAACTTAACCTTTATAGCAACAAATATCCCCAGAAGGTATGCTAATCTTGTTTATAAAAATGGATTTGAAGTGCTTGATACCCTGTCAGAACAAGAGAAAAAATGGATAGCTCCGTTACCCATTCCATTTGATCCTGAATTGCCCACATATCAAAATATACTTGAAATGATGGGTGATCACGGCACTCCTGAACTTGTTAAAGCACAAGCTATTAAAGATGCTACTATGGCTCATTTTATACTGGAAAATAAAACGGGAAACACTAAATTTATACATTACAATGGTGCTTATCACAGTGACTATTATGAAGGGATTCTATGGTATTTAAAAAGAACTGAACCTGATATGAAATATGGAACCCTTTCCACAGTTACTCAAAAGGATATTTCATTTTTAGAGAAAGATCACTTTGGAAAAGCAGATTTTATAATAGTTGTGGATGAAAATGTAACAAAAACCTATTAATAGAAGATATGAGTTTTATCAAGCAAACCTTATTCCTGCTGATTTTATTTAGTTTAAACTCCTTTGGGCAAGAAATCGCTGTCTTAAAATACAACGGAGGTGGGGACTGGTATGCAAATCCAACATCACTGCCCAATTTGATTAAATTTTGCAATCAGAATATCAATACAAAAATGGATCCAAAACCACAAACTGTGGAAGCATCCAGTGTAGAAATATTCCAATATCCATTTGTGCACATGACGGGGCATGGGAATGTTTTCTTTAGTCCTGAGGATCAGGAAAATTTACGTAAATACCTACTGAGCGGCGGGTTTTTACATATTGATGATAATTATGGAATGGATATTTTTTTAAGACCAGAACTTAAAAAACTTTTCCCTGAAAAAGAACTTGTTGAATTGCCGGCATCTCATCCCATTTTTGATTATCACTATAAATTCCCTAACGGAATTCCTAAAATACATGAACACGATAACAAACCGCCTCAGGCTTTTGGAATCTTTCATGAAGACCGACTCATTGTTCTATATACATATGAGACAGATTTAGGGAATGGATGGGAAAATCAGGAAATTCACAACAATCCTGAGCAAGTGAGGCAAAAGGCTTTGCAAATGGGTGCCAATATTGTTAAGTATGCTTTTGAAAATTAAAAAGTAGATACGTTTTAAATGGAATCAAAGATAATAGCAAAAGAAATTTTACGGGCTTTAGCAGTCGTGGTAGGGTTTGTTGCATTGGGCTGGTTTTTATATAAAATCCAAAGTGTCCTCTTTTATATAGCGTTGTCTGTTGTGGTGACGCTTATAGGCAGACCTATTATCTATTTCTTAAGACATAAACTGCGGTTCAACAATCTTCTTTCTGTTATTATAACGATGCTCTTCATTTTTGGGGTATTTATTGGGCTTCTACTCTTGTTCATTCCTTTAATTAAACAACAAAGTATTAACTTGTCATTGCTGGATATAGACGCTCTATCTGCATCTGTTGAAGATTTATACAGGGAAATAATAATTTACTTTTCAGGCAACAATATCGATATTGAGTCAAGATTCAGGGAATCAGATTTTGTCTCAAATTTTGATTTCAATTTTATACCTGAGTTTATTAATTCTTTTCTAAGTGCTTTGGGGACCTTTAGTATTGGGCTGTTTTCAGTCATATTTATTTCATTTTTTCTATTGAAAGACAGCAAGTTACTTGAACAAGGGATTTTAGTTTTTATTCCCGATGATAAAGAAGCCCGGTTTGAAAAGTCTTTTACAAAGATTAAAAATCTCTTGTCGAGATATTTTATTGGTTTGGTTTTCCAAATATTTATACTATTTGTTTTTTACTCTTTTGTGCTTTTATTATTTGGAATTAAAAACGCAATTGTCATAGCTTTTTTATGCGCCTTGCTGAATGTCATTCCTTATCTCGGCCCACTAATAGGAGCTTTTGTTATGTTATTTTTATCTATGACAAGCAATATAAATCAAGACTTCAGCACTGTGATTTTACCTACTACGATTTATGTTATGATTGGTTTTACCATAGGGCAGTTGATTGATAATTTTTTAAGCCAGCCTTTGATATATTCAAATAGCGTGCGTTCCCATCCGTTGGAAATATTTTTGGTAATTATTATTGCCGGTTTACTTTTTGGTGTTATTGGTATGATAGCTGCTGTTCCGGTATATACAGTTGTAAAAGTCATTTGCAAAGAATTTTTGTCTGAAAATAAGATTGTTATGCGTTTGACAAAAGACCTTTAGTTATACTTTGAATAAAGCTATTTTAAATATACAAATACAAGAATTTATAAATGATAATTTAGAAACTGATCTTGTAAAACTTGCCCTAAAAGGAAGTCCTTTTCCAGCGGTCACAATTCAGGAATTAATCACCCAAATAGAAAGCAAAAACAAAGCAAAACAAAAACTGCCCTCCTGGTTTAATACCGAAAATATTTACTACCCACCCAAGCTTAACCTTGAACAAACATCTTCAGAAATCACAGCGCAATACAAAGCGAGTCTGGTTTCTGGAAAAAGCCTTGCAGACATAACCGGAGGGCTGGGTATAGACAGTTATTATTTTGCTAAAAGCTTTGAAAAGGTATATCATTTTGAAATTGACAAAGACCTATCTGAAATTGCTTCTCATAATTTTTCTCAATTAAATTCAAAAGTGACTTGCATTGCAGAAAATGGAATTACATCTATCGATACTATGTTTTTTGACATCATATATATGGATCCATCAAGGCGTCATGACAGCAAGGGCAAGGTGTTTTATTTGAATGATTGTGAACCTAATGTCGTTGAGCAACTGGATTATTTACTGAAACGTTGTGATTTGCTGTTGGTTAAAACATCCCCAATGCTGGATATAACTGAGGGTTTACGGGAACTAAAACATGTTTTTGAGGTTCACATTGTAGCTGTTAAAAACGAGGTCAAAGAATTACTGTGGTTGGTAAAAAAAGGACATACAGGTGATTTGATTTTGAAAACCGTAAACCTCAAATCCAACAAAATTGAATTTTTTGAAGCACCTTTCCCTTCAAGCGGAACCACGGTTTATTCAAATCCCAAAAAATACATCTATGAGCCGAATGCTGCGATAATGAAGAGCGGTTTGTTTTTTTCGTTAAGCAACCAATATCAAGTGGAAAAAATGGCAGTGAATACCCACTTATTTACAAGCGATGAAAAGATAGCCTTTCCCGGAAGAGGTTTTGATGTGCTTAATTCAGTGCCTTATAGCAAGGCAGAAATCAAAAAACACTTCTCAGGAAAGCGAGCAAATATAACAACCCGCAACTTTCCTGAAACAGTTGCAGCACTCAAGCAACGTTGGAAAATAAAGGATGGCGGCGATAAATATCTGTTTTTCACTACCAATAAAGATAAAAAGAAAGTTATTTTGGAATGTGTTAAAATTTAACCTTAAAAATTCAGTATTTTTGTTGTGTTGTTTAAGATGATAACTTACATTTGCAACCGCGTTTAAAATGCGGTTAAGTTCTATATAAAAGGAGAGTTGCCAGAGTGGTTAATGGAGCAGTTTGCTAAACTGTCGACGGGTAACTGTCGCGTGGGTTCGAATCCCACAC
The DNA here is from genome assembly GCA_040903465.1 of Flavobacteriaceae bacterium. Classification (GTDB taxonomy): domain Bacteria; phylum Bacteroidota; class Bacteroidia; order Flavobacteriales; family Flavobacteriaceae; genus Planktosalinus. The sequence goes on along the minus strand of JBBDVI010000025.1, from coordinate 1,517 downwards.
TCTCCGCAAAAAGCACCTTCGGGGTGTAGCGTAGCCCGGTTATCGCGCCTGCTTTGGGAGCAGGAGGCCGCAGGTTCGAATCCTGCCACCCCGACAAATAAAGTGTGGTATTTCCATTCTTTAGAATATCCTTTTTTATCAGAAATTAAACAATCCAGGTCGCGTAGCTCAGCTGGATAGAGCATCCCGACTCTAAGTCGGGACGGTCAGAGGTCCGAATCCTCTTGAATTAAAATATTGATTAATCCAGGTCGCGTAGCTCAGCTGGATAGAGCATCTGCCTTCTAAGCAGACGGTCAGAGGTTCGAATCCTCTCGCGATCACAACACGGGAAGCCCCGTAAACATTTAGGTTAGTGCCGATTTGATTATCGTAAACAAAAAGTTACCGTTAATCAAAGAGTTAATCAAAATGAAATCAAAAATTATCTTACCAAATGGGTGCTCTATGAGCACCCCATTTATTTACCCTAAAAATTGGAAAACCGGAAATTCTAAACTCCTCTCAATAAATTGGAGAATCCAATATTACTTTTACCCACCCAATAAGGGGAAAAGGAAACTGGTTGTTGTTAAGGGTATGAACACAATTAAAAACCTCACCGAGAGAAGAAAATACACCGAAAAATTATTACATGATGAAATAGATAATAATCTGCGAGGGTATAATGCTATCGAAAAAAAGTACACGCATGTTATCCATCAGGAAGACGATTTAAACCCATATCTTGATTTTATCTTGGCGTACCGCATAGCGATAAACAAAATGCGATGTACACATGCTCACCGAAAAAACCTTCTTTGGTGTGTCAATACACTTGAAAAGAATGTTGTGAATTTGGGATTACAATCGGTCACTATTGGTCAATTGAAACGAAAGCAGCTAAAAAGGTTATTCGAATCCTTGGATGTTACAAACTACACATACAATAAATTCTTAGGCTTCTTATCACGAATTTATAACGAACTACTCGAATACGAGTGCTGTGAAATTAATATTGTGAGAGATATTAGCAAGCGTAAAGTAATTAAAAAACAAAGGGAAATACTATCGCCCGATGAACACAAGGCGGTAATGGAATACTTACACAAAAACTATTATGAGTTTTGGCGATATGCTAGGATATTCCTTTTTTCGGGAGCGAGGTCAACCGAACTTTTTCGAGTTAGGGTAAATGATGTTGATATTGATAACCAAGAGTACAAAACAATTATTTTGAAAGGTAGCGACCCTCACGAAGTAACTAAGGTTATTATTGAAGAAGTCGTTCCCCTTTGGCGAGAACTATTAAAAGGTGCGAAGCCAAACGATTATCTATTTTCACGAGGGTTAAAATCAGGCAAGGAAAGTATCAATTCTTACCAAATAACAAAAAGATGGTTGCGCTTGGTTAAAACTTCTGATAAAATAAAAGATTCTAATGGTGAAGTTTTGAATATAACTGCTGATTTCTATGCCCTGAAACATTCGTTCTTGGATTCACTACCAGAGGAAACGGCGATGTTGATAGCTTCGCA
>JBBDVI010000024.1:0-10471 GCA_040903465.1 Flavobacteriaceae bacterium | reverse complement strand
CATCTTCGGTTTTGTCTTCTCCTGAGAGCAGGGCGATGTATTGGTAATAACTGCGCACCTGTCCGAATAGGTCTAGTGACATATTTGTCAAAGCGATGTCTGTTTCCAGGCTGGGACCGTGACCGGTTAACTCCCCAAGTCTTTGACCTAGAATAAGGGAATTATCTGCAATTTGTAAGATATAATTCTTAAAGGTTTCTTTATTCATTTATATTTTTTCTCGCTAAGACGCAAAGGCGCAGAGCTCATTAAACGTTATAAAATTTAAATTTCGTCGTTTAAATTACGAGATTCCCGCCTTCACTTCGACTTCGCTCAGTGACCGCGCGGGAATTTTACATATGCTTCAACTCATCCGGTAACTCGTAAAAAGTGGGATGACGGTAGACTTTGTCTGCGGCGGGTTCAAAGAGTTCGCCGCTTTCTTCCGGATTGGAAGCTGTGATGTTTTTAGACTCTACTACCCAAATACTCACTCCTTCTTTGCGGCGGGTATAGACATCGCGGGCGTTTTCCATAGCCATATCGGCATCGGCGGCGTGCAGACTACCAAAGTGGCGGTGCTCCAATCCGTTTTTGCTTCTTACGAAGATTTCCCAGAGGGGCCAGTTTTTCCTCCCCCCGGCCCCCTCCAAAGGAGGGGGAGTTTGGACTTTATCTTTAGACATAATTTCTGATTTTTTCTGTTTAGTTTTATCAAGCTTTTAGTATCGGCGTAAGATTTTACGCCGTTACTTTTGCGACGTAACTTGTACGTCTTTACTAGCTTGCTTTTTCAACTTTCTTAGCTTCTTGCTTTTCGGCGTAAGCCATTGCAGCATCACGCACCCACTCGCCATTGTTCCAGGCGTTGACTCTTGCTGAAAGACGTTCTTTATTACAGGGACCGTGACCTTTTACCACTTGCCAGAACTCATCCCAGTCGATTGGGCCGAAATCGTAATGGCCGGTTTCTTCATTCCATTTTAAATCGGGATCCGGGATGGTGATTCCCAGTATATCTGCTTGCGGAACCGTCTGGTCAATGAATTGTTGACGGAGTTCGTCGTTGGTTTTTCGCTTTAGCTTCCATTTCATGGATTGCGCGGTGTGTACCGATTCATCATCTGTGGGCCCCAGCATCATCAATGACGGCCACCACCAGCGGTTCAAAGCATCTTGTGCCATTTCCTTTTGCTCGGGCGTGCCGTTGCAGAGGGTAAGCATAATTTCGTAACCCTGGCGTTGATGGAAACTTTCTTCCTTACATACACGTACCATCGCACGAGCGTAAGGCCCAAAAGAAGTGTTACACAACGGCACCTGATTGATAATGGCGGCACCGTCAACCAACCAGCCAATTGCTCCCATGTCTGCCCATGTTAATGTGGGATAATTAAAAATACTGGAGTATTTGGCTTTTCCGCTGTGGAGTTGCTCATAGAGTTCGTCTCTGGAAACGCCTAAGGTTTCGCAAGCACTGTACAAATACAATCCGTGGCCGGCTTCGTCCTGCACTTTGGCTAGCAAGGCTACTTTTCTGCGTAAAGAAGGCGCACGGGTAATCCAGTTGCCTTCGGGCAACATCCCTACTATTTCGGAATGAGCATGTTGTGATATCTGACGGATGTGTGTTTGCCTGTATTTCTCCGGCATCCAGTCTTTGGGTTCGATTTTTTCGTCGCGCGCTATTTTGGCTTCGAAAATTTGTTCTAAGTTTTTTATTTCTTTTTCGCTCATAGCTTTTTGGTATTAAGTATTCAGTACTCGCTTTATTAATTAAAATTTCGTCTTTTTGTTGACGAGACACCCGCATACGCGCGTGTTGTGTTAGACGTCAAAGTCTAATACAATTTTATCTGATGTTGGCACCGCCTGGCAGCTTAGTATCAAGTTTTGGGCGACTTCTTTTTCATCGAGTGCATAGTTGACTTTCATCGCTACGGTGCCGTCTTTTATTTCGCATTTGCAGGTGCTGCATACTCCGCCTTTGCAGGCAAAGGGTAAATCAGCTCCGGCAGCGAGGGCTCCGTCCAGAAGATTGTCATATTCATCACTCATCACAAAGTGAAATTCTTTTCCACCGTCTATTATGGTGACTTCTGTTCCCTGCACCCGGCTTTCCATTGCCCTTTGGGCGCGTTCTTTGTCAGCTTCTGTAAGTCCGGTAACAAAGAGTTCATAATGGATTTTGTGCTTGTCCAGTCCGGCGTTTTGTAATTCATCTCGGATAAGGAAAATCATATCTTCAGGTCCGCAGATAAAGCAATGTGCCGTGTCTTGTATGTCGATGAACGTTTTGGTGAGAACGTCCATTTTTTGTTTGTCAAAACGTCCGTTTAAAAATTCAATGTCTCTTTTTTCTTTCGTAAGAAAATAGAATATGTGAAAACGGTTAAAGTATTTGTTTTTAAGCTGTTCGATTTCCTCTTTAAAGATAATGGATTTTGAATTACGATTCAAATAAAAGAGCTTGAATGTACCTTCCGGCTCCTGACTTAAGTGAGCTTTGATCATCGAAAGAACAGGTGTTATTCCGCTTCCTGCTACAAAGGCGATGTAGTTTTTGGGCGTTGAAGCATCGCAAGCCACACCAAACTCACCACTAGGCGCCATCACTTCCAGTTGGTCACCGGCTTTGAGCTCGTGATTCACAAAGGTGGAAAACTTACCTTCAAATATTTGTTTTACAGCTACCTTCCATTCATTTTCTGAAGGATTAGAACAAAGCGAATAGGTACGGCGCACATCTTCACCGTCAATCATTTTGCGCAATGTGAGGTGCTGCCCTTGTCGAAATTGAAATTCCTGATGCAATTCCTGAGGTACATCAAAAGTGATGACCGAGCAGTCTTTGGTTTCTTTATAAACGTCTTTTACGCGTATGTTGTGAAATGTTGCCATAAGTATTATAACCAACTATTTGTTGGATTGTTACAAAACTAACGATTGTTAGTTGTTTTTGCAAATGATTGTTTATTCAAATATATTACTTTATGATTCCTTTAAGGAGTGCGTCAGGCAAATCTTTTTTTAGGCTTACTGCGTTTACTCCGTCTTTTTTTGTATACCAAACATAAAGTGTTCTCAATGTGGAAAGCATGGAAAAGAGCATAATTTCAATATCACGGGAAACAATTTCGTCCTGAGCGATTCCTTGATTTAAAATTACTCGAAAATTCTCTTCATAATCTTCCCGCATTTCGATGAAATAAGGTAATTTTTCCTCCAAATGCATCCAGTCATTGTTAAGGCAGGCCATACCTTCTGGGCTTTCTATTGTGAGGTCAATATGTAGTTCGATAATTTTTTTAAGCTTTTCCTGTGTGGAAACCGGTTCGTTTTTGATTTGCTCCATACCGTTAGTAAAAGCCTCGGCCATACCGATAATGATTGTGGAGAGGATCTCCTGTTTGGAATTGATGTGATTGTATAAACTGGCTGCTTTGATATTTAAAGCATCTGCCAAGTCTCTCATGGTTACTGCACTGTACCCACGTTTTTTAAAGAGTTTTGCGGCTTTGGAAATAATTTCATTCTTTCTGGTGGTGTTATTCATTCCTAACGTGGTGTTACTATCATTAATTGGATAAATTCATTTCTGTAAACACTTCCGGGGAGTGGACTACTTCACTATTATATCGCAATGTCCATCCCATTGTATTTGTCAAAATATACACTTTCTGAAGTTCGGAAATGAGTCTGTTTTGTGCATTTGATTTTAAGCTTGAATTTTCAATTTTTTCTTTGATGAGTTGATCTACTTTACTTTTAACGATATTAAAATCCCTCGCTGCAAATTGATTGAGATAATCCTGAGTGACATCATAATATTCAATAGTGGGGTATATATCGATTTCTTCTTCGGGAATATAGGTGATGCTAACGGTTTTATTTTCATCATCAATAGCGGTTTCTATTTGACTCAGGTCATAAGCAACCGTTACTTTTGCATTGACAATAACAATGGCTTTTTTTCTTGCTGAAACAGCATCAAAGAAGTATTTTTTTGAGTCTTCATATGTAAAAACCTGAGAAAAATGGCCTTCAGTTACAATCAGTTTACCAACATTCTGAATCTGAAGCTGAATGAGTGCAGAATTCTCTGTAAGCTGTTCTCTATTCTCTCTTTTGTTTTCGCAATAGCGAAAAGCAAAGACAAAAATGAGGGTAAGTATCACACCAAAGATTATTTTTCTCATAAAACATTTTTTGTAAAAATAATCAAATTCTAAGCCCATATTCCTAAAACCGGAAGTAATTGGGAAAGATTTTAGACGATAGTATGCGCTTTTCTTATTTTAAACAGGAAATACGATGCCCCGTCTTTTTCAATGCAATATCTTCTTGAGAAGAAATCTAAAAGTGAATATGATCAAATTCCTTTTGTAATTTTTCAATTTGAAGTTTAAGATTTTTTAAAAAACGTATGTGACTTTCGCTATTCGGGTTAAAGGGTTTATGTGCCAAGCTTTTTTGAATGATATCCACCTCTTTCATCACCGGGAGGGCTTCTTCTGCTATACAACATTCAGAAAAGCGGTTCCAGATGTAATCGATGGCTGTTGGGTTGGGATGAATCATATCAGGTGCATAAAACCGGTAATCGCGCAATTCATCCATCATGATTTCATAAGAAGGAAAATAGTATAAATTCTGCTTAAAATCTTCAGTGTTCCTGATTTTAAACAGTGCACTTATCAAATGGGATTTGCTAACCTGGTTTTCAGTGAAGCCGTCTTTAAGATGCCGCACTGGTGAGATCGTAAAAATCAAGGAGCAATTTGGATTGAATTTTCTAACGCTGTCAATGATATTTTCCAAACTTTTTTCAATCTCTTCTACCGTAAGCAATCGTTTTTCAAATTCCCTTTGCGGTACTTTATGACAATTGGCTACAAGTTCACCGGTTTTTTTATGTTGATAGACCCAGGCGGTTCCCAGCGTAATAATGCAATGCGTGGCTTCTTTGAGGTTCTTTCGTGTTATTTCAAGTGCATTGTTCAAATTTTTCAGCAATACTTCTTGTTGTTGATGGCTCAATGCTGAGTGCGCATCAAAACAATGCCACCGCTCGTTGTGAAAGAAAACATCGGTTTCCGTAAATTCTTTTTCGCTTAAAGCGAAAGTAAACAGCTTCTCAATAGCTAAGGGTTGAAAAAGAATCCCGAAAGGGTTTGTGATATTTTGAAACTTATAATACGCAAGCTTCCCTCCCATATTCTCCACAAAACAAGAGCCGAAAGACACGATTCTTGAATTGTAATCAAGTGGATGATTACTTTTTGGTATCGGTATTTTTGTTATAAATTCCATTTTTTTTCTCGCAAAGACGCAGTGACGCAAAGGTTTTTACATTACTGTTTTCCGCAGACACCTTAACTTAACCCATTCAGGGTTTCTCTATTTGATATAGGCTTTCGCTGTCTCAAGTGCTTCACCAATTCCTGCAGAATTCTTTCCTCCTGCAGTGGCAAAAAACGGTTGTCCGCCACCGCCGCCTTGGATGTATTTGCCCAGTTCACGCACCACCTGGCCCGCGTTTAGGTTCCTTTCAGCGACGAGTTCTTTTGAAATATAGCAGGTAAGCATAGGCTTTTCATTTTGAACGGAGGCCAGCAACAAGAACAGGTTTTTTGAATTTGCGCCGAGATCATATGCTAAATCTTTTAAGCTATTGGCGTCCAAGTCCACTTGCCTGGCCAAAAACTGTACGCCATTGATTTCTTGAAGTTCTTCCTGCAATTCGTCTTTCAGACCTTTGGCTTTTTCTTTCAGCAATTGATCAATTTGTTTTTTCAATTCGCTGTTTTCATCCTGAAGCGAATTAACCGCTTTTATCACATCCTGCGGATTCTTCAATGCGTCGCTGATTTCATTGATTTTGGTTTCCTGAGCAGCAAAATATTCTTTAACAGCCTCGCCGGTAATGGCCTCAATCCTGCGAATTCCGGAAGCAACCGCTCCTTCTGATGTAATTTTAAAGTGCCAGATATTGGCAGTATTTTTCACGTGAATACCCCCGCACAACTCCATACTTTCACCAAATTTAACCGCACGCACTGTGTCACCATATTTTTCGCCAAACAGCGCAATCGCACCTTCTTCCAGTGCTTGATTGTATGAGATATTTCTTTTTTCTTCGAGGGGTAGCTGCTCTTCTATCCGTTCATTGACAAAAGCCTCTACTTGCTGCAATTCTTCTTGAGTGAGTTTTGAAAAATGAGAAAAGTCAAAACGCAAATACCGCGGACTTACCAAAGAGCCTTTTTGCTCGACATGGGTTCCCAAAATGCTGCGTAATGCCTGATGTAATAAATGAGTTGCCGTGTGGTTTTTGGAAGTTTTTTTCCGTAAAGTGATGTCAACCGAAGCGGTGAAAGTTGCCTGAACATCCTTTGGTAATTTCTTGGTAAAATGTAAAATTAGGTTGTTTTCCTTTTTGGTATCCAGTATGGAGATACTCTCATTTTCAGAAATGAGTTTCCCCTGATCGCCCACCTGACCACCACCTTCAGGATAGAAAGGGGTGCTGTCAAGGACAATTTGATAAAGCTGGCCTTCTTTTTTGGAATCTACTTTTCGGTAGCGGGTTATTTTTACTTCATTTTCGGTTTGGTCATATCCCACAAAAGGTTCTTTATCTGAATCATTCACAATTGTCCAATCATCAGTGGCTACTTCTGAAGCTGCACGCGAGCGATCTTTTTGTTTTTGCAACTCAGCGTTAAAGCCTGTTTCATCGAGGGTATAGCCCCTTTCATTAAGAATAAGTGCAGTTAAATCTATGGGGAAACCAAAGGTGTCATAAAGCTCAAAGGCCTTTTCCCCGGAAACTGTTTTATTTTTTGATTGGGCAATAACCTCTTCCAGCAATTGTAAACCCTGATCGAGGGTGCGTAAAAAAGAAGCTTCTTCTTCTTTGATGACATTGGCAACCAGTGCTTTTTGGGAAACAAGTTCGGGGAATGCATCGCCCATTTGTTTGCTTAAGGTTTCAGCAAGTTGATAGATGAAGGGTTCTTTGGTATTCAGGAATGTAAAACCATACCTGATGGCACGACGTAAAATCCTCCTGATAACATAACCTGCACCGCTGTTTCCGGGCAGTTGACCATCGGTTATGGCAAAAGCCACTGCCCTGACGTGGTCTGCAATGACGCGAATAGCAATATCTGTTTCCTCATTTTTTCCGTAAACAGAGCCGGTAACCGTTTCAATTCGTTGAATGAGGGGCGTAAAAACATCGGTGTCATAATTGGATTTTACACCTTGCAAAACCATACACAAGCGCTCAAACCCCATACCGGTATCCACATGCTTTGCCGGAAGTTTTTCAAGGGAGCCGTCTGCTTTTCTGTTGTATTGCATAAAAACCAGGTTCCAGATTTCTATCACATGAGGATGGTCATTATTCACGAGATCTCTCCCGGGGGTTTTTGCTTTTTCTTCAGCAGAGCGAATGTCAACATGTATTTCAGAACACGGTCCGCAGGGTCCCTGATCTCCCATCTCCCAAAAGTTGTCTTTCTTGTTTCCGTAAATAATGCGCTCTTTAGGTACAATGGCCTTCCATAGGTCTAAGGCTTCAGTATCCAACTCAAGGTTGTCATCATCCTTACTACCTTCAAAAACGGACACATAGAGGCTGTCTTTGTCAATTTTGTATACTTCGATCAACAACTCCCAAGCCCACTGTATGGCTTCTTTCTTAAAGTAATCGCCAAAACTCCAGTTGCCGAGCATTTCAAACATAGTGTGATGGTATGTATCTTTTCCCACTTCTTCCAGGTCGTTGTGTTTCCCGGAAACGCGAAGGCATTTCTGTGTATCTGCAATGCGATTGTTTTTAGGAACAGAATTCCCCAAAAAATATTCCTTGAACTGATTCATACCGGCATTGGTAAACATCAATGTGGGGTCATCTTTGATAACCATAGGGGCAGACGGCACGATAGTGTGTTGTTTTGATTTAAAGAATTCTAAATAGTGTGATCGTATATCTTGTGACTTCATAAATAGCTAAAGGAATATTAATATGTAAGCGGGTATAAAACTTTTTTTATCTTTGTTCGTTAAGGATACTAAGATTTATACACTTCATCTGTATTAAGATGCAAAAATAGAACATTTTAACTTATGTCAAAGGTTAAATATTATTACGATAGCGAGACACTTTCATACAGGAGGATTGAAAGAAAAAAAGGCAGACGCCTTGGCCTGATTGCAGTTTATACTTTGGGTATGTTTTTAAGCGGGTTTATTCTATTGCTTATTTACCTGAGTATCCCTGCCTTGGAAACACCCCGGGAAAAACTCCTGAGCAGGGAACTCGCCAATATGGAACTTCAATTTGAGCTTTTAAACCGAAAAATGAGTGAGGTGGAAGGAGTCCTCGCCGATATTGCCGAAAGAGATGACAATATTTACCGTTTGTATTTTGAAGCAGAACCCATCCCTGAAGAACAACGCAGAGCCGGGTTTGGTGGGGTAAACCGATATAAGGATTTTGAAGGCTTTGATAATTCACGCCTCATCGTTTCCACAAACCGGCGCATGGATATTTTAACAAAACAACTTGTAGTGCAATCCCGTTCCCTTGATGAGATCACAGTCTTAGCAAGCGATAAAGAAAAGCTCCTGGCCGCCATACCGGCCGTTCAACCTGTGTCAAATGAAGAGCTTTCAAGAATGGCATCCGGTTATGGGTGGCGTACAGACCCTTTTACAAAAGCACGAAAGTTTCACTATGGAATGGACTTTACCGCACCCCGAGGCACGCCCATTTATGCCACAGGCGATGGCAAAGTGAGAAGAGCAGACAACAGGGCAACCGGTTATGGCAATCATATTGTTATTGACCATGGTTTTGGTTATGAAACGCTTTATGCTCATTTACACAAATACAACATCAGGGTTGGCCAACAAGTGAAACGTGGTGACATTATTGGTTTTGTGGGAAGCACCGGAAGGTCTCAGGCCCCCCACCTGCATTATGAAGTTTTTAAGGATGGCGAACGCATCAACCCCATCAATTTCTATTACGGCAACTTAAGTGCTGAAGAATTTGAAATATTGCTCAGAAAATCACAACAGGAAAACCAGTCGCTGGATTAATGATTTGATATTTCAAAGAATAAAGGTTTAAATGCATCTATAAATAAACGAGACAACCGCCTGCGCGGTCCATTATATGAAAGTTACACTTCCTGAAAAGCGCTATTACAACATAGGCGAAGTTGCCCGTGCATTTGATGTGAACGCATCTCTCATTCGCTTTTGGGAAAAGGAATTTGATGTACTTCAGCCTAAAAAAAATGCAAAAGGAAACCGCAAATTCACACCTGATGATATCAAAAACCTCGAGCTTATCTTTTATCTCGTGAAAGAACGCGGCTTCACCCTTGAAGGCGCAAAAGTGCACTTAAAGGAAAACAAGAAAAAAACACTTGATAATTTTGAGATTATCAGAAAGCTGGAAATGGTAAAAACTGAATTGCTTAAAATAAAAGATGCCCTTTAAAAATCATTTCTAGAAAGGTTGTTTCTGTTTACATTCCTTTTTTTAGTACCTTGTTTGCTATTAAACCAATCATTTTTTTATATAATGAAAGCACTTTTTACAAAATGCATGGGATTGCTTTGTATTCTATTTTTAAGCAGTCTAACCCTCTCTTCCCAAAACAAAACACCTTTTGACTATCTGGACGTTTTTGAAATGCAATATGCCGCCCAACCGGAAATTTCACCTGACGGCAGTCAAATTGTTTATCTCAGGAATCAATTTGATATCAAAACCGATAAAAAATTCACAAACCTCTGGCTGATTGACTTTGACGGAACATCAGAAATGCCCCTTACCTCCGGAAAACAAAATTACAGCAATGCACAATGGTCTCCTGATGGAGAAAAAATAGCTTATGTGAGTGCTGAAGAAGGAAGTGCCCAGATTTTTGTGCGTTGGATGAAAACCGGTCAAACAGCTTCCATAACCAATCTTACTAAATCACCGGGAAACCTCAGCTGGTCACCGGATGGAAAATGGATTGCCTTCACCATGTTTGTTCCTTCGGAAGAACCCAAAATAGGCAAATTTCCCGGCCCACCTGAAGGTGCTGAATGGGCAAAACCGGCAAAAATCATCGACAAGGTAAACTATAGGTCTGACGGGAATTTTGGATTTGTTGAATCAGGTTTCAGGCATCTTTTTGTCGTAAGTGCCAACGGTGGGGCTGCAAGGCAAATCACCTTTGGAAACTTTAACCATTCCGCTTTCAGCTGGATGCCCGATGGAAAAACAATCATTGTCTCTGCGAACCGGGAAGAAAAAGCCGAGCTCAACCCAAACAATTCACACCTTTATAAGGTAAATACCCTAACAAACAGTATTACTAAAATAACCATCGGCAGAGGACCTTATCAAAACCCCAAAGTTTCTCCGGATGGCAAGAAGGTTCTTTTCTCACACTATGAGGATAAGTTTGTGGGCTAT
>JBBDVI010000023.1:0-10478 GCA_040903465.1 Flavobacteriaceae bacterium | reverse complement strand
CCAATCCCAATCACATTTCCCCAAAAAAGGCCTACCCCGATCAAGTACATCGCGTTGTAAATAAACACTTTTCTGATGCTCCAGTTTGAACTTCCCAATGATTTTAAAATACCGATCATCTTGGTGCGTTCCAGAATTAAAACCAGCAAAGCTGTTATCATATTGATACCCGCCACCAGTATCATTATACCAATTATAAGGGCAATATTAAAGTCAAATAAATCCAGCCATTCAAAAATGGAAAAGTATTTGTCCCGGATGGTTTGTGTATCCAAAGTTGAATCCACACTGTAATAGACTTGATTACCAATTTCTTCAATCTCATCAAAATCACTGACAAAAAGCTCAAAAGCACCAATCTGGTCTGCCTCCCAGCGATTCAGACGTTGAATGTGCCGTATGTCTGTTATGAGATAACTTTCATCAAACTCCTGAAAGCCGCTGTTGTAAATTCCCACGAGATCAAAGCCCACCATTCGCGGTTGCTTTTCACGGTCTTCATCCAGAAAATAAGTTACTGCTTTATCCCCCACTGAAAGTTGAAGTCTATTCGCTATGTATGAAGAGAGTATAATTTCTGAGTTTAGATCTCCTTTAAAATCAGGCAAACGCCCTTCAACAAGGTATTCCTCAAAAAACTGCCAGTTATAATCCTCCCCAACGCCTTTTACAACTACCCCTTCAAAGTCGGTTGCCGTGCGAATGATGCCACCCTTGAGTGCAGTGACCTGAATATGCTTGATTTGAGGCACCTCTTCAAAATCAGGATAAAACTCCTGGTTTATTGAAATGGGATTTTGGGAGTCTTTTGAAAAATTGGTATCAAAATGCGAAATGATGATATCACCGTTAAAAGCAGATACTTTTTCACGTACCTTCTGTTGCAAGCCCACACCTGTAGCAATGGAAACCAGCATCATAATAATGCCCAAAGCAATAGCGGTAATTGCGATTTTTATAATTGGTGCCGATACACTACTTTTATAGTCCTTAGACCGTATAATTCGTTTTGCTATGAAAAACTCAAAATTCAAATTCCATTCTTTGTTTAGGTTCAAAAATACCACTTTATTTTTGATGGGAATGGTGTTCATTTCTTTTTCCTGCAAAGGCCAGGAAAAGAATTTTGAGGTTGAAACCACATATGAAGAAAGTGAAGTAGCTTCCTATCCTGTAGTGGGTGCCAATCAAACGGCAGCTTACCTCCCCTTACTGAGAAATAAACGCGTTGCCATTGTTGCAAACCAAACCACTGTAATTTTCAGGCCTGAGAATTTTATTTTCATGGAAGATTATTATGACGAAAACAGCAAATCATACAAACAACGCCAAACGCAAAAATGGATCTTCAGCAAACGCACTCATTTGGTGGATTCACTTTTGGCACACAACATCAATGTTACAAAAGTGTTTGCTCCTGAGCACGGTTTCAGGGGAACTGCAGACGCCGGCGAAGTGATAAAAGACGGAAAAGACATTAAAACCGGCTTGCCCCTTATTTCCCTATACGGAAGCAATAAAAAACCAACTCCCGAGCAAATGAAAGGTCTGGATGTCATGATTTTTGACATTCAGGATGTGGGGGCACGTTTTTACACCTATATTTCAACCCTTCATTATGTTATGGAAGCGTGTGCGGAAGCGGGTATTCCGCTTTTAATCCTTGACAGGCCCAATCCCAATATCCATTATATCGACGGACCCATATTGGAAGCTGAACACAAAAGCTTTGTAGGTATGCATCCCGTTCCCGTTGTACACGGAATGACCATCGCCGAATATGCCCAAATGATCAACGGTGAGGGCTGGTTGCAAAACGGAATGCAATGTAAACTGGAAATTGTACCGGTAAAAGAGTACACGCGAAATACTGTTTATTCATTACCCATAAAACCTTCTCCCAACCTGCCCAATGACCAGGCAATTAACCTGTACCCAAGTTTGTGTTTTTTTGAAGGTACTCCTTTAAGTGAAGGCCGTGGCACCAATAAGCAATTTCAGGTGTTTGGAGGTCCAATCCTTCCCAAAGACAAGTACACATTCACTTTCACCCCACAACCGAATGAAGGAGCCAAAAACCCTAAGTTTCAAGGACAATTATGCTATGGAAAAGACCTGAGCAGCCTTGATAAATTAGATTATTTAAATTTACAATGGCTTATTGAAGCTTATAATGATTCAGGCAAGAAACCGTCTTTTTTTACTAATTTCTTTACCACCCTTTCGGGAACAAAAGAACTGCAAGGGCAGATTGAAAAAGGCTTGAGTCAGGAGCAAATCAAATCAAGCTGGAAAGGTGGCCTGGAGAGGTATGACACCATGAGAACGAAGTATATGATTTATAGTAGAGAGTAGGTTGAGGTTAGACGTTCGAAATTTGATTTTAGAAGTAATAAGAAGTACCTAAAAGGTACCATTTAGACAATATATTAACCCATTAAAATCTGGAAATTATGGAAAAAGTTAATGAATACTCAAACGGTGAAATCACCATTTTCTGGAAACCCGGTCTATGCACCCATTCCGGTGTGTGTGTTAAAACACTCCCTGAGGTTTACAATCCCAAAGAACGCCCGTGGATAAAAATTGAAAACGCCACTTCAGAGGCATTGATGAATCAGGTGAGCAAATGCCCTTCAGGTGCATTGAGCTACAAAAAAAATAGTTAAGCCTATGGAAGTTCAACAAATCAACAGGGAAAACAAAGGTTTTTTTAAAGCCGTATCAGAGGAAAAAGAAGCCGGCAGAATGACCTATTCATGGGCGGGCAAAGAGAAGTTCATCATCGACCATACCGAGGTTAAGCCGGAGTTTAACGGTCGGGGCGTGGGCAAAAAAATGGTCATGGCGGCTGTGGATTATGCCCGTGAAAACAAATTGAAGATCATTCCGTTGTGCCCGTTTGCAAAAGCGATGTTTGAGAAAATAAAAGAAATAAGGGATGTTCTTTAAAACAAAATGATCAAAAAAATACTCCTTATATTTTTAGGTATGTTTTTTCTTTTAAACGGGGTTAACCACTTTTATAATACCCATATTTTAAAAGAATATGCTGAAAAGCGCTCTTTGATCGCCCCAAAACTAATGGTGATTTTAAGTGGATTGCTACTCATTGCCGGGGGATTGACAATTATAACAGGATATTTTATTGTTCCGGGTATTATTGGCTTATGTATTTTTTTAGCGACTGCCTCATTTATGCTTCACAAATTTTGGGCAGTAAAGAAACGGGAAAGCATCATGCTTGAAGCCATGCACTTTGTCAAGAATTGGGCAATATTATTTGAATTGATTTATATCGCTACAACTTTGGAATAAAATTCTTTCAGTAGTTAATTAGCTTTTTTTGCTTTCACTTTTTTAAAGCTGAATGTCTTTGATCAAAGAGTATTTTCATTTTCTCAACAATATTAAAAGCGGCCGGACAAATGGCAACATTTTTTAAGGTAAGGTTTGAAATTTGCTGAAACTTTTTACGATCTGTATGGGGAAATTCGCGACACGCTTTGGGTCGCACTTCATAAATGGAACAGTAATTATCCGCTCCCAGAAAGGTGCAAGGCACGCTTTGCAAAACATAATCCTTGTCTTCATCAATCTGCAAGTAAGTGTCAATAAATTGCTGCGGTTTCATTTTAAAGTGTTTTGAAATGCGCTCAATATCCTTATCGGTAAATAAAGGCCCAGTGGTTTTACAGCAGTTGGCACAGGTAAGGCAATCTGTTTGTTGAAACTCTTCTTCGTGTAACTGTTGCATCACCACGTCCAGATTTTTGGGTGGTTTTTTCTTTAGTTTCGCAAAAAACTTTTTTGACTCATTATGCTTATCTTTGGCACGAGCCGGGAGTTGTTTCAGGATTTCTTCCATTATGCAAAGATACAGATGAAAAAAGACATTTTGGGAAAAGCCCTTCTCGATTATTTTCAGGGTAATTACTCCGAAGATATCCTTACCGAAACCAATATCTCTGATCAAGATGATTTGCCCCTTCCTTACCTCTTCAGGGACTTCAAAGACATGCCCAAAATAGAACAGGAAGCGCTGAAACACTGTAAGGGTAAAGTTCTTGATGTGGGTTGCGGCGCTGGCAGTCACGCCCTTTATTTACTTAAGAAGGGACTCGAGGTTACCGCCATTGACATTTCAGAAGGTGCCGTCGAAGTTAGTAAACTAAGGGGCATAACTGATGTGGGGCATGTTGACGTGCTTGACCTGAAAGAAGATAAATTTGATACCATTTTAATGCTGATGAACGGCACCGGAATTTTTAAAAACCTGGCTTCGGCACCCACTTACCTCAAGCATTTAAAAAGTTTGCTCAATCCCGAAGGACATATACTTATCGACTCAAGTGACATTATTTATATGTTTGATACAGATGATGACGAAGGTGTCTGGATACCGACTGACAAGGACTATTACGGCGAACTCATGTTTAAAATGACCTATAAAAAAGAAACCTCAGAAACTTTTGAGTGGTTATATCTTGATTTCAATACCCTTCAGCTTTTAAGTGAAGAATGTGGCTTGGATTGTGAAATGATTCTGGAAGGGGAGCATTTTGACTATTTAGCAAAACTAACGTTAAAAAATAATCGTACATAAAATAAGTTATATATATTACCCAAAAACACCGAGATGAACACTTTTTCAAATTTCTTTAAAATCCTTCTCTTTGCTTTGCTTTTTATCGCTTGTAAAAGTGATGACAACGGCAATACCCCTGAAGACCTAACCGAAGCAAATAAACAATCCTTAGGTGCTTCTGCTGAAGACCTTCTTTCTTCAGGGGATTTTGAAAGCCTTACCATTGAGTTTGTTTATGCTGAAGGATTTAGGCCTAACACGCAATCCATCAATGATTTTATTGCTTTTTTAGAGACAAGGGTAAACAAAACGGATGGCATTTCAGTGGTTGAAACAGTGATTGATCCACCCGGAAATACTCCTTTTACCATTCAGGAAATCGTTCAAATTGAAGAACAAAACAGGACACAATACAACAGCGGACAAAATATTGCTGTCTATATCTTTTTTGCCAATGGAAGCTCAAGCAATGATACTTCCACAAAAGTAACGCTGGGCTCAGCATACCGAAATACTTCCATCGTGATTTATGAAAAAACCCTTCAGAACTTAAACGAGGAGGGACTCAATCTCATCACATTGGAAACAAGTACGTTAAACCACGAGTTCGGCCATTTGTTTGGTCTTGTAAACATTGTACAAGACGATATTCACACAGATCATGAAGATGTTGAAAACGCCAAACACTGTAATGTAGAAGAATGCCTGATGTATTTTGAAAGTGCAGGATCAAGAACGGCGGTAATGAACCGCTTTTTTGAGAAAAATTCTGTTGACCAACTTGATGCGCTATGTATTGAAGATTTGCAGGCAAAAGGCGGGTTATAAAAAATAATGGATATTAACTCTTGCTTCTTAATTATCTTTCAAAAACCATTTTGCCATTCATGAAGGTAGCTTCAACCTGAATGTTGGGAATTTCGTTTTCCTCAACCGTCATAATATCTTTTTCCAAAATAATAAAATCAGCAAATTTTCCGGTTTCAATACTTCCTTTTTCATTTTCTTCAAAATTGGAATAGGCAGCCCAGATAGTCATCCCTCTAAGAGTTTCTTCACGACTCAAAGCATTTTCAGTCTGAAACCCACCTTCAGGGTAATTCTTTAAATCTTTTCGCGCTACAGCGGCATAAAAAGTATAAAACGGACTCACATGCTCAACAGGAAAATCTGTACCCAGAGCAATCATTCCTGCTTTATCAAGCAATTCTTTATATGCATAAGCTCCTTCCATGCGTTGAGGGCCCACACGGTCTTCTGCCCAGTACATATCACTGGTGGCGTGTGTGGGTTGTACTGAAGGAATAATACCATTTTCAAAATAGTCAAAATCTGAAGGGGAAACAATTTGCGCATGTTCAATTTTCCAGCGCCTGTTATTTCCTTTACCCAGAAACTCTGTATAAGCTTCTAAAACTACAATATTTGTAGAATCACCAATCGCATGAGTATTCATTTGGTAATGGGATTCAGCAATACGTTTGGCAAGGCTTTGAATCTCATCAACAGGGGTTAAGAACAAACCGTGATTCTCGGGATCGTCTGAATAAGGTTCCTTTAAAGCAGCTCCACGAGAGCCCAATGCCCCATCACCGTATACTTTTACAGAACGCACATTGAGTTTTTCAGTTTTAATGATCCCTCTACTAAGGTAGTGATCAAGGTTTTCAGGTGTGTTTGAGACCATGGCATAAATGCGCATATCGAGTTCACCAGATGCGTGCATATCCTCAATCATTTCAATGATTCTTCTGTCTAGCCCGGCGTCATTGACCGTGGTAAGTCCATACGAAAAACAAATTTCCTGGGCATCTTTTAAAGCTTGCCTGATATCCTGATCGCTTATAGCAGGTTTGATAGAGTCCACGATGTCCATTGCCCTGTCGATTAATATTCCTGTTAGATTTCCGTTTTTAACTTCCACCAGACCTCCGTCAACCTGCGTTTGTGTTGTTATACCGGCCAGTTCCAGGGCTTTTTGATTGACAAGATATGCGTGTCCGTCAATGCGCGTTAAAGCAACAGGCGTGTTCGGAAATAATTCATCAAGCTTTTGTTTATTGGGAAACTCTTTGACTTCCCATAAGTTTTGATTCCAGCCCCTGCCTTCAATAAAATCAAGTTTTTTTTCATCCTGAAATTCCACTACTCTATTGACCATTTCTTCATAGCTCTCTGCGCCTACCAGGTCAACTACTTTCTGGTTGAGACCCAATCCATAAAAATGAGCATGAGCATCTATAAACCCGGGAACTACAGTCTTTCCACTCAGGTTATAGGTTTCATCTGCCTCATATTTGTCCTGAATTAGTGAGGTTGTTCCGGTTTCGATAATCTTTCCGTTTAAAACGGCAAAAGCTTCAACTTTTGAAAAGTCATTATCTACGGTATAAATATTTGCATTGACAACAATAATGTCTGCATTATGTTTTTTTCCGCAGGAAGTAAAGAAAAGAATAAAAGCTGCTAAATAATAAAAAAGTCTCATAAGGATGGTTTCTGAGTGTGTAGCAAAAGTAAGAAAATAATAAGAAACCCTTTGGGCCTTGACTTCTCAAAACCCAAAGAATATTTTTTACCAGTCAAATTTATATGTAGCACCGGCCAATGCCTGAATACCCTGAACAGGGGTGTTTAACCATTTTTCATAGTTGTCACTCAAAAGATTGCTTCCTTTGGCAAAGATGGTAAGTTGGTCGTTAATGTTGTAGCCCACATGAACATTTGCATCAAAATAACCGTCTAATGTCCTGACAGACCCGTCAAAAGAATCGTTACGTTCGCCCACATAAAACAAACTCAGTCCGCCAAAAATTTTCTCTGAAAAGGCTGCGTTTAAAAAACCAGACGCTTTTAAATCGGGTAAATTAAAGGCTTCCTCTGATAGGTCAGTTGTGTAATTAAAATAACTGGCGTTAAGGCCTAAAGTAATGTTGGTTGTGATTTCTGCCTGGATTTCACCAAATACTTCCAGTGTGGTCACATCATCATATTCAACTCTAAAAGAGTTGCCAAAGTGATAGCCTTCAGGCGAAGCGGTCATTGAAATGAGATTTTCATTAGTTGTAAAAAGTGGCTTTCCAATTTCATTTTTATAGGAACCTCTTAAATTATAACTTATCGTGTTTGTGAATTTACCTTTTACTCCTCCAAATCCTTCATATTGCAAATCTGTGGGGGCGATTGCAAGTGTGGGAGAAAGAAAGGGGTTTTCCTGTGTAAAGTCATAATAAGTATTCTGCACGAGATCGCCATCAACACCGGCATATACCGTCACAAACTCGTCCACAAGTTTTAGGGATGCATTTAATTTTGGGTAAATAAAGAAATCTCCATCGCTGTTTTCCATATCCATACCATAGACCACTTTTGCCCCCAGGTTGATTGAAAAGTCTTCATTTTGAAAACGAATATAAGGATGTACCCCTGAATTTAAGTAACTGTGCTGAATATCAATATTCGGATCAGAATAAGTCCTGTCAAAACTTCCGCTAAGGTAATTGACATCAAAGTTCAATCCCACATCTTGTCCTCCCAGATCAAAAACAAATTTGGGTTGTACACGTGCATTGATTTCTGACGAGCTATAAGAGTCGCCAAAATAGCGCACCATGATGTCACCCTCAGAGAAAATCATATCATCAAATGTAACATTTCCTTTTGCCGATGCTCCAAAATAAGAATGGTCTACACCGGTATCATCTGCTTGTTCTGCGTAAAACAAATTTTCAGGGGCAATTCCATACCAATTGTAGAGTTGATGTAAAAGACCAACTCCCAGATTATATGACATGTCGCGCTGACGGCTGGTGTAATTAACATCCAGACTGGAATTGTAAAATTTATCATCCAGAACAACGTCTTCAATGCCACCTTGCGAGGAGTTGTGTTTGAAAAAGAAGTCGACGTTATCTTCCCTGCTGATTTCAAAATTGGTATAAAACTCACCTAATACCGAGGTGTAATTCCCAAATCCCAACGTGGCATAATTCCCAAAAACCTTTTCAGGCCTTTTGCGTTCTACCGTGGTGGCTTTCCCTTTTGCAGGTGTAAAGGTTGAAGCAACGGGTACAGAGAAAATAGTATAACTAACTTCTTTCTTTTGAGTCGTTACAGAATCTGACAAGGATGGTGTTTCTTTTATTTTAAACGCATCAGAAACAGAGGGCGTGTAAGGTCGCACCACGTTGATTACTTCAGTGCCGATATCATCATCTTGAGCATGGGCGACGAAAGTAAAAAAACAAACCAGAAGGACTATTTGAAATCGGGCGGTTTTAAATATCATAATACAAATAAAAAGTTAGTTGTTGTTTTTAAATTCTGTTTGGGATGGTTATTCATTATCTGAATCAGCTTCTACAGAAGCATTGGTTTTTGCTTCTTCTGCTTTGATGCGATTGAGCTCTGTGGTTGCTTCATTTACAATTTCGGGAAAATCAGAGAAATTAGTAATTACACTTTCCAAGATATAAGTTGCCTGATATGCATCTTCCAAGGCATAGAAATTTTTCGACATAATAACGAGGCCTTTCCCTCCCCATTTTTTATAACCGGAATGGTCTTTTGCCAGCGTTTGGACAACTGTATTGGAAGCTTCAAAATTGCCTTCTTTGTTTTTAAAATAAGCATCATAATACAGGCTTTCTGCCGCGAGTTCTCCGGTGGCAATTTTTCTGACTTCAGCATAAGCGGTTTTTGTTTTTTCTTCTTGATTATTTTTCATCGCAGCTCTTGCAATTACTACCTGGGCATCACTTTTTACACGGTTGTCAATTTCAGGATTTAATAAAACTTTTTCAGCATTAGATACAGCTTCAGCGTAATTATCGAGTTCATAATGTGATTTCATCAAATTTGACTGTGCAAAAATGATATTTTGCGGGAACGTAGCTTCAGCCTCCAGACGTTTTAATACCGGTAATGCTTTTTCATAATCACGTTCTGCAAGGTAGATTTCAGACAGACGGGATAGGGATTGCTCCGTAAATTCATTGCTTTCTTTAGAAACCACAAATTCATAATTATCACGTGCTTTGTTTTTCTCATTATTGCCATAATACATTTGGCCCAAATAAAAATTTGCAGCTAAGCTGTTGATCCCGTTGGGAAACTCTTTCAGGTATTTTTCAAAAAGAGGGATGGCTTTTTCAGTTTCGTTTTGAAGGTATCTGTTTTCAGCAGATTCATAGGTTGCCAGATCCAGTTCTGCATCTGCTACTTCAACAAAATCAAGTGTTTTAACCCAGCTTGCATATTCATCTACCCTTCCTAAATCAATGTATATCAATTTGGCGGAAGAGACTGCTTGCATGGCTTCGGGTGAAGATGGATAATCATTTGCCACACGCTTAAATACGTTAAGTGCCTGATCCGGTTGATCTGTATTGTTTAAAATCAATGCTTTTTTAAGAAGCGCCCTAGGTACAAAACTGCTTTTTGAGAGATTATTAATGAGCTTATCATAAGCCTGAATTGCTTCATTGTTTTTATTTTGAGCAAGATAGGTATTGCCCAGTTCATACAGAGCAACATCACGATAACCGGAATTGGGGTACTTTTTTTCAAAAGCAGTGAGTTCTTCTTGTTTTGTGTCGCTTCTGTCGACAAACCCATAACTGATGGCTTTTTGAAAAGCAGCATAATCTGCATCTTTTCCCCCGGCTTCAATCACTTTGTTATAGCTTTCCATGGCAGGCCAGTATTTACTGGTCACAAAATAACTGTCTCCCAGACGCAAGTTGGCATCCTTTTTTCTTTGATTGTCAATTGCGGGGTTTTTGAGAAAAGTTTCAAAAGCAGAAATAGCTTCCCCATAATTTTTTGTTTTAAAATGAGTGTATGCAAGATTGTAATGACTGTTTACAGATTCAGGAGTGTTTCTGTTTTC
>JBBDVI010000022.1:0-10526 GCA_040903465.1 Flavobacteriaceae bacterium | reverse complement strand
CCTCCTTTTTTGTCAGGGTCTTGTGCTGATAGAGGTATTCTAGTATTTCTTTCATCTGCTGTCCTTTTATTGTTTCAACCAGTTTTCAAGCAATTGGCTGCCATGTTCCGTCAACACCGATTCCGGATGGAACTGAACACCCCGCAAGTCATAACTGCTGTGTTTTAAAGCCATAATATTTCCGAAACCATCTTGTGCTAAAACTTCTATATTAGTTGGCAATTCAGGCTTCACTACCCACGAATGGTAATGCCCAATATTGAATTGCTTTGGAATATTTTTAAACAAATAATCTTCTTGAATGACTTCAACCTTGGAAGCGATGCCGTGCAAAGGACTTTCTAAATTATGAAGCAACCCACCAAAACTTTCGGCGATGGCCTGGTGGCCCAGACAGACTCCCAGAATTGGTTTTGTGGCTCCAAATTCACTGATAACCTTTGGCATCAAACCGGCGTCTTTTGGTATGCCCGGGCCCGGTGATAAAACAATTTTATCATACTTTTCAATTAAATCGAGCTCAAACTTGTCATTTTTAACAACGTGTACTTGATCTACATCCAAATTCTTCAAATAATGAACAATGTTGTAAACAAAAGAATCATAATTATCGATAACCAGTATTTTCATATTTTTAAAGTGTTTTTGCAAGTTCTAAGGATTTACGTAAGGCAGATAATTTATTTTCAACTTCAGAGAGTTCACTTTCAGGAACTGACTTGGCAACTATACCACAGCCCGCCTGATAGGTCAGGGTGTTTTTTCTGCTCAAAAAAGAACGGATAAAAATCGCGTGATTAAAGCTACCGCTCAAACCAATGATTCCGATAGTCCCACCATAGAAACCGCGGCTTTGGGGCTCGTTTTCATCAATGATCTGCATCGCCCTGTGTTTGGGTGCACCCGATAGAGTCCCCGCAGGATAGGTGTCTCCCAAAATTTTTATGGGGTTATAATCATCAGGTAGTTTGGCGCTCACTTTGGAAACCAAATGAATGACGTGTGAATAATATTCCACCTGCTTAAAACTATCAACGGTTACTGCTGTGCTGTTTTTGCTCAAATCGTTCCTTGCCAAATCGACAAGCATAATGTGCTCTGCATTTTCTTTGGGGTCGTTGCTCAAGGCTTCGGCTAATTGGGCATCTTCAGTGCTGTTTCCGGTACGTTTGAAGGTGCCTGCTATGGGATTAATGACCGCTTTTTGATTGGCAATGGTGAGTTGGGCTTCGGGCGAAGACCCGAAAATTTTAAAGTTTCCGAAATCAAAATAAAACAAGTAGGGCGACGGATTTATAGAACGTAAAGCCCTGTAAACATTGAACTCATCACCTTTAAATTTCTGGAAATACTTTCGCGAAAGCACCACCTGAAACACATCGCCCTTGTGGCAATGGTCTATGCCTTTTTTGATTTTATTTAAAAAATCGGCATCGTTAAAATTGGAGGTTTCTTCAGCATCAGTTGAAAATTTAAATTGTGTTATGATGCGGTGATTTAATATATCTTCAATTTCAGATAACTGAGAATTTTCGCCTTGCCCTTGTTGTTCGACTATATAAAGTTCGTTATTGAAATGATTAAAAACGATGATGTACTTAAAGAGATGGTACTCTATGAGCGGCAGTTCAAAATCCTGATTGGCGAATTCAATATCCTCAAACAGCGGGATGGCATCATAAGAGGTATAGCCAAAGAGTCCGCTGGTGACAAAGTCATACTCTTGCTCCTCTGTTTTAAATGATTTTGCAAAGTCATTCAGCGATTCAGAAATTTGAGTTTCTGCGGTTTTTAAAAGCTGTTTTTGCTGATTGGGATATGCTATGGTTGTCTGATTTCTGTCAACAGAAAACGAGGCGATGGACTGCAAACAAATATAAGAAAAACTGTTTTCCTTGCTTTTGTAATCGGAGCTTTCCAGCAAAAAACAACCCGGGTATTTGTCCCTGAATTTGAGGTACACTTCCACCGGCGTGTGGGTGTCGCTGAGTGTTTTTTTAATGTTTGTTTTGAAAGTAAATGTCATTGTTTTAATCTTTAAATCTCAATTTTTTGCATAAAAAAAGCCCGCTGGATTCAGCGGGCTTGGTTTATTTTGGTTACAAAACAACATGGCACAACTACCTGAATCCTATTTGGGATTTAGATTGCCACCACCAAGTGTTATGTTGATTTGAATTTCTCATATTGAATGACAAATATACAATTTGGTTTAATAAAAAAAAGTTTTTTTCGAACAAAAATTATTTTCGTTTGAATTACACTGAAGGAGGTATTGTTAATAAATTTCGGAAGAATAAACCTGTGAATATCCTTTCCGGGCGATTTAAATATCCTAATTTTATCAAAATTATCAGCCTGGCTGCAGGTCAAAAAAACAGCTCATATAAATATCTATTTTACAACGTTTTAAATACTTATGATCAATTTATACAACACCCATATTGCTTCCCTTTCCATCCACAAAGTAGGAAACAAAAGCCGAAATGAATCCATCATATTATCCAAGGATACTTACAAACTTGAAGACGAGCTCACGCCGCTCTTAAAGGAATACTTTTTTAAACCCTTCAGGGACAAGGAGGAAAGTTATTATCAGTTTTCACACGAAGCAGATCTGGATTTTCACGAGTTGTATACAATTGTCAATGCCATTTTTGACAATCCTTCCACTGCTCATGAGCAAAGCCTCAACATTGCCAAGCATTTGTTTGAGCAATCACAGCACCCGCATATCAAAAGTGGTGAGCTGTATGTTGCCTATCTTGAAAACATGCAAATCGATAATGAAAAAGTGGACGGTATCGGGATATTTAAATCTGAAGTCAAGCAGGACTTCCTGCTCTTCAAGGAAAAAGAAAACCAACTGGATCTTGTATTGCAACAGGGCATTAACCTCAACAAACTCGATAAGGGTTGTCTTATCTTCAATACCAAAAAAGAAGAAGGTTATAAAATACTTTCGATTGACTCAAATAAATATGACACCCGCTACTGGCTGGAAAGTTTTTTGGGCGTCTCACTGTTTGAAGATGAAAATTTCTATACCAAAAAATACCTCAAGTTTTGTCAGGATTTTGCACGTGATGTGGTGCTGCCGTCAGAAGACAAACAGCAGGAAGTCCTTTTTATGAACCGAAGCGTGAATTACTTTGCAAAAAACGATGAGTTTGAGGAAACCAATTTCATGAACGAAGTGATTGAAAACCCTGACTTACACCCGGAGTTCAGGCATTATAAGGAAGAAAAAGCTCCTAAATACCACATTGAGGATGTTTCCAATTTTCCTATTGCCAACAATGCGGTCACTGCTGCGCGAAAGAAGATTAAAAATATAATCAACCTCGATACCAACATTCAGATTAAAATGGATTTTATCAATACAGACTCTGCTGAGCGTTTTATTGAAAAAGGCTGGGATGAGGAAAAGCAAATGTATTATTATTTGGTGTATTTCAATAAAGAACAAAAAAGCTAGCTCACAACATACCCTTTATTTCTGCAATTTTGCGGGTGCTAACGCTTTCATAATTTCTCTTGATAAAGTCCAGAGCAGTTTTTACAATCTGCCCCATGGATTTACATCTTTTGAACTTCATATCATAGGTGAGATCATAAAGCTGGGAGCGTAATTCCCTTAAGTTTGAAGTTGATGAAATCTGGTCCTGAATCATGCACTTGATTAACATGCGCAACCTGCTCTGTGATGAAATGATACGTTTGGCAAGCAGCGAACGCTCTTCTTTGCGGTACTGCTCAATGGAGGTTTCCTGAAGTTTTTCAGAAACAAGTTCAACCATTTTAAAGTTTTCTTTAAAAAACTGTGGGCGATACACCTTCAGGTTTCCTTCATAGCATTGCTGATCAAAATCAATGGCTCTGATCTTGTATTTCACCTGGTCAAAATCGTGAGTAGGTACAATCACATAATTATAAGAACGCATATCTCCCAGTAGTAACATCATGCAGCGCTCGTTGAACTTTACAAATTCTTTGGCAATTTGTGTTTTAGCATTTACATCAAGGTTGGCAAGCTCACTTTCAATAAAAACATCTCCGGGAATACCTGAAATGTGTTCTTCAATCAAAGTGTCGCCATGTACCACAAAATTGATGCGATTGGGTGATAAAATATGCTCGAGCTCAAGACCGTAAATGCGGGAAGCATCGGCTCTTTTGATATAAAAATAAGTATAATTGTCATTAAGGATATTTCTAATTTTTATACGAAAGGGCTTAGAGTTGCCAAAAGTGCAATAATCTATGGCATCAACATTTAAAAACTCTGTAATATCATCACCACCATCTGAAAAGAGGATGGTATAAACCTGCTTTAAATTGTAATCAAGTTCTTTTCTTTCAGAATCTGAATAATAAACACTCACCCATAAAGTATCATTATCATATTTATCATAGACAGCTACAGACCCAGTAAAACGTAGCAAATCATCATAATAGACCGGAATAGTCATATCACGATTGTACTTTTTTAAATATTGAAAAAGAAAATCCTTTACAGGAAAGGACGGTTTTTTTCTCGACATTAATTTTTCTTCCATAATTTTAGTTCCGGAGCGAATTATTACCTTTATTGATTTGTAACAATATACCATTAATTTCGTCAGATACAAACAACAACCAAAAATATTATCCTTTGGAAACGATTCTCACTTTACAAAATCTCACCAAACATTTTGGCCCCATAAAAGCAGTACAAGACTTGACCTTTTCCATCGAAAAGGGGAATGTCTATGGCATCCTGGGTCCAAACGGCAGTGGAAAATCAACTACCCTGGGCATGGTGCTCAATGTGGTCAATAAAACCTCCGGAAGTTTCCACTGGTTTGACGGTAGTGATTCCACACACAATGCGCTGAAGAAAGTGGGCGCCATTATTGAACGTCCCAATTTCTATCCGTTTATGACTGCCGAACAAAATCTCGAACTGGTTTGCAAAATCAAGGAAGTCAACCGCGAAAAAATAGACGAGAAGCTTGAACTGGTAGGTCTCCTGGATCGTAAAAAAAGTAAGTTCAGTACGTTTTCACTGGGAATGAAGCAGCGTCTTGCCATAGCCTCTGCCCTGCTCAATGATCCTGAAATCTTAATCCTTGATGAACCCACCAATGGGCTTGACCCGCAGGGAATCCATCAAATAAGGGAAATTATCAAAAAAATTGCATCAGACGGCACCACGATCCTCCTGGCTTCCCACCTGCTTGATGAAGTGGAGAAAGTCTGCAGCCACGTGGTGATTTTGCGGCAAGGCAAAAAACTGTATTCCGGCACTGTGGATGGTATGAATGCCAGTCATGGTTTCTTTACGCTAAAAAGCGAAAACTTAAACACCCTGAAACAAGCATTGGAACAACATCCTGATTTTGCTTCGGTAAAAGAAGAAAACGGACAGTTGGTTGCCTTTTTAAAGCACCCTATGGAAGCTTCTGAGATCAACAAATATCTTTTTGAAAAAGGAATTGCCTTATCGCATCTTGTTCACAGAAAAGAAAGCCTGGAAGAACAATTTTTACAACTTACAAAATCTTTAAACTAAAAACCTATGCTACGTCTTTTATCCATAGAACTCCATAAACTGCGTTATAACAGATCAGCCAAGGTTATTTCCATTGTTTATTTTATCCTTATAACCTTCATCGCGTTGATTGCCTCCATTGAATTTAATTTTGGAAACATCAATTTCAGGGTTGCAGATCAGGGTATCTTTAACTTTCCGTTTATCTGGCATTTCAATACCTGGATTGCAGCACTGTTAAAGTTATTCCTTGCTATTGTCATTGTTTCCATGATGTCAAATGAATACAGTCACCGCACCCTGAAACAGAACCTCATCGACGGTTTGAGCAAAAAAGAATTTGTGTTATCAAAGTTCCTTACCGTTATTGGTTTTGCTTTGATCTCCACCTTGTTTGTTTTTATTGTCTCTATGATTCTTGGGCTAAGTTTTTCAGACTTTACGGAAATAGGCATTATTTTCAGTGATATGGAATACTTGGTAGCCTATTTTATCAAACTCGTGGGTTTTTTCTCTTTCTGTTTGTTTTTGGGCATCCTTGTAAAACGCTCTGCGTTTGCGCTGGGTTTTCTGCTAATCTGGACGATTTTTGAAAGTATTGCTTTTGGCCTCATGAAATGGCAGTTTTTTAAAGGAACCGATATTGCAAGCAACATAGCACAGTTTTTTCCTCTGGAATCGATGTCCAACCTCATCGTAGAACCTTTGTCAAGATTGGGTGCTATCAAAACAGCCGCATCACAACTGGGTGAAGGGTTTACTAAAAGCTATGAGGTGCACTGGCACACACTGCTTATTGTTTCCATCTGGACATTTCTGTTTATATATTTCTCTTATCTGATTGTAAAAAAACGGGACTTATAAAAAGCTTTCAGGGATAAACTCTCCCTGAAGCATAACCTTATCAATATGGTTGCTGCCAAAAGAATAAGGAAGATACCCGTAAGAAGGTATTTTTTTTGTAAAAATCAGGTTGGCGACTTTACCTTTGGCAATACTACCATGTGTTTCTGAAAGTTCCATGGCTGCAGCCCCGTTTATGGTCGCAGCGTTTATGGCTTCTTCAGGGGTCATTTTCATTTTGATGCAGGCTGTTGCCACCACAAAATTCATATTCCCACTGGGGGTTGACCCGGGGTTGTAATCTGTGGCCAGTGCCAACGGCAATCCCGCATTTAACAAGTCTCTAGCCGGTGTATATGGAATGCTTAAAAAATAAGAGCACGAGGGCAATGCCACAGGTATTGTTTTTCCTTTCTTCAGTGCTTCAATATCTTCAGAAGTGAGGACTTCGAGATGGTCTACGCTCAGGGCACCGTGATCCACTGCAGCCTTGATGCCGCCAATAGCTGTAAACTGATTGACATGAATTTTGGATTTCAAACCTACTTTGTTTCCGGCTTCCATGATGCGTATGGTCTCCGCAACGGTAAAATAACCGGTTTCACAAAAAACATCAATATAATCAGCCAGGCCTTCTTCTGCGATTTGCGGGAGCATTTCGTTTAAGAGCAGGTCCATATAACCTTTTCTGTTGTCTTTGTAATTTGAAGGTATGGCATGCGCACCCAAAAAGGTAGCTTTTATTGCCACGGGATAGTGATGTTTTAATCGTTTGATGACACGCAACATTTTCATTTCAGCAGCTGTGGTAAGCCCGTATCCGCTTTTGATCTCAATGGCTCCGGTGCCGAGTCGCATTACTTCTTCCAGACGTTGTGCACTTTGAAGGTAGAGTTCTTCCTCATCAGTTTCCTGAAGTTTTTTTGCAGAGTTTAAAATACCACCACCACGATTGGCTATTTCTTCATAAGTAAGGCCGTTAATGCGGTCAACAAATTCCTGCTCACGATTGCCGGCATAGACAATATGTGTATGTGAATCGCACCAAGCAGGTAAAATCATAGATTGTGAAACATCAGTCACCTGATTGTAATTGCTTAGGGACAGTTCTTTCATTTCACCAAAATCTTCAATGAGCCCGTCTTCAACAACCAAAAAAGCATTTTTAATGGTTTTGAGGTTTCTCATTTCGTTTCCGCGCAAGATGGGTTGTTCTGTTATCCCTATCAGTTCCTTTATGTTTGTAAAAAGATGTGCCATAATTCAAAAAATCTTCCGTAAAGATAAAATTTTTTAATGGTTTCCTTTTGATTATATTTTTGTTAATCTCCCCAAAAAAAGTTCAGGTTTTCTTAACTTGGTGACCTTAAACCAACCCCTTATGAACAAAAATCAAAAACCCGGCATCAACACCCTTTGCACCCATTTTGGCGAACTTGAAGACACCCTTTACAAAGGAGCTGTTTCGCCTTTGTATATGTCCACTTCCTATGCATTTACTGATGTGGATGTGAAACGGTATCCGCGTTATTTCAACACCCCAAACCAGCTGGCATTATCCAGAAAAATAGCTGCTTTGGAACACACTGAAAGTGCGCTCGTGTTTGGAAGCGGTATGGCGGCCGTGAGCACCTCCCTGCTTGCTTTTTTGCATAAGGGAGACCATATCATATTCCAGAAAACCTTGTATGGGGGTACTTTTAATTTGGTAACCGAAGAGTTTGAAAAATTTGGGATTGAATACAGTTTTACAGATAACTTATCTGAAAAGGCTTTCGCCGAAAAAATAAAGAAAAACACAAAGGTCATTTATATAGAAACACCTTCAAACCCTTTGATGACCATCACCGATATCGAAATGGTCACAAAACTTGCCAAACAACACGGCATTATCACGATGATTGACAACACCTTTGCCTCACCGGTCAATCAAACACCCATTGATTTTGGCATTGACATCGTCATTCACAGTGCCACCAAATATATGGGCGGCCATAGTGATATTCTTGCCGGTGCCGTGGCAGCCTCTGAGCAAAATATTGAAAAGATTTTTCATACCGGGAAAAACCTGGGCGGCAACCTGAGTGATTACACCGTGTGGCTTTTGGAACGCAGTATCAAAACCATGGGCATTCGCGTCAAGGCTCAAAACCGAAACGCCAAAAAACTTGCAAAATATCTTGAAAGCCATCCGGATATTGCCTGCGTTTATTATCCCGGTTTAAAATCGCACCCAGACTATGAAATTGCAAAAAGGCAGATGAGAGGTTTTGGCGGAATGCTTTCGTTTGAATTGCGTGAAGGTATGGATGTTAAAAAATTTATGGACTCCCTGCAACTTATCAAACCGTCCATGAGCCTGGCCGGGGTTGAATCCACCATTCTCTTACCTGCTTTAACTTCCCACGCATTGCTCTCTGAGGAAGAGCGATCAGTACAAGGTATTTCAGATAATTTATTGCGTTTTTCTGTTGGAATTGAGGAGAAAAAGGATTTAATTGCAGATATTGAACAGGCTTTAAAGGCTTGCAGACACTAAAATAGTGAGAAAATTTATTACAGAGCTGATAATTAATTAACAAGATGCCCGCCTTCACGGGCAATAGATATGAAACTGGATATATTAGCCATAGGAGCACATCCTGATGATGTGGAGTTGGGTGCCGGCGCCACCATTGCCAAAGAAGTTGCTGCCGGAAAAAAAATCGGTATTTTAGATCTCACCCGCGGCGAACTCGGTACACGGGGCACTGCTGAAATCAGGGATAAAGAAGCCGCAAAAGCTGCAGAAATCCTTGGTGTAGCCTTCAGGCATAACCTCGAGTTTGCCGATGGTTTTTTTGTTAATAATACCGCATCCCAGCTGGAGATTATCAAAATCCTCAGAAAATACAAACCTGATGTTATTTTGTGCAACGCCATAGAAGACCGTCATATAGATCATGCTAAGGGAAGCAAACTGGTGAGTGATGCCTGTTTTTTAAGTGGCTTGCTAAAGATTGAAACCATTTATGATGGCAACAAACAAGAAGCCTGGCGCCCTAAAGTTGTTTATCATTACATTCAGTGGAAAAACCTGACTCCCGATTTTGTTGTTGATGTTTCCGGTTTTATGAATAAAAAAATGGAAGCTGTGATGGCATATAAAAGTCAATTTTTTGACCCTGATGTCAAGGAGCCCGACACACCCATAAGCAGCCCAAATTTTAAAGACAGTATTGTTTACAGGGCCCGTGATTTCGGGCGGCTTTCAGGAGTTGAGTATGCTGAAGGTTTCACGGCGGAGCGCTTTGTTGCCGTAAATTCTGTTTTTGATTTAAAATAATCCTATTTTCTTTTGAAAGTGAAACCTTTTTCAATTAAATTTGCACTCGCTTTTCAGCAAAGATTTCTTTTTATGAAAAGTAAGTGTTAAAAATGGTGGTTGTAGCTCAGTTGGTTAGAGCGCTAGATTGTGGTTCTAGAGGTCGCCGGTTCGAGACCGGTCTTCCACCCAAAACCAGAGCCTCTGTATATGCAGAGGCTTTTTTTGTGACTAAAAATTAAATAAAAATGAGGTCGAGAAGTTTATCCCGATGAGCAAAGCGATATCGGGAAGTCCGGTCTTCCACCCAAAATATAAGTCTCTGTGAAAACAGGGACTTTTTTTGTGGGATAAACTTTCCAGATAAAGATTTTTGTATCTTTAAATTTTCACAATCGCTTTTCAATGAGAATATCATTACTTATTGTTTCTGTTTTGCTCATCTTTCCCTCTTGGTTTTTTTTGATCCAGGCACAGGATATTGAATTGTATGAACAATTTAATGGCAGGTATGATTTTATAGCTATTGGGAACACCATGAATTTACAAGAAAACGGAATCGGTGTCCCGTGTCAGATTTTAACTTCATCAGACGCTACCCTTGGGCTAAGTGCTTCTCAAACTGTTGTTGCTGCTTATCTTTATTGGGCAGGTTCCGGAAATGGTGATTTTCAAGTTGAGCTTAACGGTACCCCTATTACTGCAGACCGCACTTTTAATGATGCTATAGATGCCCAACGTGTTTTTTTTGCTGCTTTTAAAAATGTAACGTCGTTGTTACAAAATACAGGAAATGGTGTTTATACTTTATCTGAACTTGATTTAACCAATGTCATTCCTCCTTAC
>JBBDVI010000021.1:0-10570 GCA_040903465.1 Flavobacteriaceae bacterium | reverse complement strand
ATCACGACTACTGTGGAAGGAAGGGAGCGATTCCCGGTGCGGGTGCGGTATCCGAGGGAATTGCGTGATGACCCTGAAAACCTGAAAAACATTTTAGTGCCCACAAAAAATGGAGCGCAAATCCCGCTGGGCGAACTCGCAGAAATCACCTATGTGCGCGGACCTCAAATGATTAAAAGTGAAGATACTTTCCTTGTGGGCTATGTGTTGTTTGACAAAAAAGAAGATTTTGCTGAGGTAAATGTGGTTGAAGATGCACAAAAGTACATTGCTGATAAAATTGATTCCGGCGAATTGAAAGTGCCTTCAGGTGTGAGTTACACGTTTTCGGGGAATTATGAAAATCAGGTGCGGGCTATGGAGCGTTTGGCCATTGTAATTCCCATCAGTTTGATTATTATTTTTCTTTTGCTGTATTTTCAATTCAAAACGGTTATTGCCTCATCCATTCACTTTTCGGGGGTGTTTGTTGCTTTTGCAGGAGGGTTTATCATGATTTGGTTATATGGGCAGGGCTGGTTTATGGATTTTTCTCTGGCAGGTATGAATATGCGAGACCTCTTCCAGATGGGCACCATCAACCTGAGTGTCGCGGTATGGGTTGGCTTTATCGCTCTCTTTGGTATTGCTACCGATGACGGCGTCTTGATGGGAACCTATATCCATCAGGTATTTGAAAAAAACAATCCGCAAACGGTCAAAGCAGTGCGTGATTCTGTTATGGAAGCCGGCTTGAAACGGGTGCGACCGGCGATGATGACCACAGCCGTGACCATTATTGCACTCATACCGGTATTGACATCCACAGGAAAAGGTTCAGACATTATGGTGCCGATGGCCATTCCCATTGTGGGAGGTATGGTCATTCAGATCATGACCATTTTTGTGGTACCGGTATTACAGGCTTACTGGAGGGAGACTGTTGTAAAAAATAACGAAACAATTGAATAAGATGAAAGCAACGTATAGATATATAATTTTAGGATTCTTCCTGTTTAGTATCGGTAATCAGGTTGTGTATTCACAATCCCTGGACGATTACTTAAAAGAGGCCGCAGAAAACAATCCGGAGCTAAAAGCGGGTTATGCCGGTTTTGAAGCGGCATTGCAAAAAGCCCCGCAGGTAGCGAGTCTGCCCGACCCTACTTTGACCGTAAGTGCTTTTGGACGTATGATTGAAACCCGTCTGGGAGCACAGGAGGCTAGATTTTCATTGACGCAGATGTTTCCTTGGTTCGGCACGCTGAAAGCGCAAAAAGACGCTGCCACAGCTGCCGCAGAGGCTAGCTTTCACAGGTATATCAATCAGCGCAGTTTGTTGTTTGTCGATGTCAAAACCCGCTATGCTGAACTATATGTGTTAGAAAAAAACATTGCACTCAAAGAAGAAAACCTGAACATACTTGAGAGCTATCGCGAACTCGCATTAAGTGGTTTTAGAAGTGGGAATGCCCCTATGGTAAATGTGGTAAACGTTGATATGGAAAGGGAAGCAGCAATCACCGAAATTGAATTGCTGAAGGATATAAAGAAGCCGCTGGAAGTCCAATTCAACTTGCTTTTAAACAGGGAGAGAGAATTACCGGTTATAATTGCCGATTCGCTTAGGTTAGGTCAAAACCTTGCCTCGATGAAGGAACAGGATAATGACAACTCATTTGAAGCGCATCCCACTTTGGTTGCTTTGGATAGTGAAAAGACCGCCTTAAACAACCGGATTACAGCCATTGAAAAAGACGGGCTGCCAAAGTTTGGACTGGGAGTGGATTATTCCATTATTTCCAAACGCACCGATGCCAATCCGGAAATGAACGGGCAAGATGCCATCATGCCAATGGTTTCGGTGACGCTGCCCATCTTCCGAAAGAAATATAAAGCAGCAAAAAAGGAAGTGGAATTTATGCAAGTGGAAGTAGAAGCGCGGCAAACGGCTCAAAGAAACAATTTACAAAGCAGTTATGAAATGACTCTGTATGAATTGAATCAGGCAGAAAAACTTTTAAAACTTTACGAAAGTCAACTGGAACGCATTGATCAGGCAACGCGCTTGTATGTTACCGGATTTGCTAACAATACAGGGGACTTTGAAGAAGTTTTAAGGATGAATCAACAAAAACTATTATTACAAACCCAACAGTTTGAAGCCCTTAAAAATGGGTTTATCGCTCAGGCGCAACTGGAATACTTACGTTTTAAAACAGAGTAATTATGGAAACAAGAAATAAAAATAGAATTAAAGCAATTGCCATACTGATACTTGGTTTGCTACTGGGTTGCTTGATTTTTGGCGGAAGCGGTCAAAATGATAAAGAGCAAGTGGAAGAAGATGTAGCTGAAGATACCATATGGACCTGCTCCATGCATCCGCAAATCCAGCAATCGGAGCCGGGTGATTGTCCGCTTTGCGGTATGGACCTCATTCCGTTGGAAGATGATGAGGGGGGAGACCCTGCCGTGTTTGTTATGAGTGAAAATGCGATGCGCCTGGCAAATGTCAGTACCATGATTGTGGGGAAAAGTGATGCAGAACGTGCCATCCGATTGAATGGAAAAGTGCAGGTGGACGAGCGGAATTCATACTCTCAAAGCACACACATTCCGGGGAGGATTGAACAATTACGCATCAATTTTACAGGTGAAAAGGTTTCCCGCGGACAAACATTGGCACAAATCTATTCACCCGAAATGGTCACGGCCCAACAAGAGTTGTTGCAGGCATACGCAATTCGTAATTCACAACCCGAACTTTTTGAAGCGGCAAAAACAAAGTTGCGCAACTGGAAAATCAGCAATGCACAAATCAATCAAATCATCGCCAACGAAAAACCATTGGATCGCTTCTACATTCAGGCCGATGTAAGCGGGGTGGTTACCCAAAAAAATGTGGAACTGGGCGATTATGTGGAGCGTGGTATGTCACTATATGAAATAGCCGATTTAAGTAAATTATGGGTGCTTTTTGATGTGTATGAAAGCCAAATGGCCTGGGTGAAAGAGGGAAGTGAGATAAGCTTTACGGTCAATTCGCTTCCCGGCGAAACCTTTGAAGGAACCATTTCATTTATAGACCCCTTGCTGAACGCTCAAACCCGGGTAGCCACTGCCCGTGTTGAGGTCAATAACAAAGAGGGTAAGTTAAAGCCTGAAATGTTTGCTTCAGGAACGGTACAAGCTGCTCCGGGGCAAACGGTTGAAAACGAGATGGTCCTTCCCAAGTCGGCGATTTTATGGACCGGAAAACGCGCCATCGTATATGTAAAAGAGGGTAATGGATTTGCCTTGCGGGAAGTGAATTTGGGTGCTGCATTGGGCGAAAATTACATTGTGAAAAGAGGTTTGTCTGAAGGTGAAGAGGTGGTGGTCAACGGTGCGTTTACCATTGATGCGGCCGTGCAACTTTCAGGAAGACCCAGTATGATGAGTCCGCAGGGAGGAAGTGTCAATACCGGGCACAATCACGGAGTGCCAATTTCGGGAAATGCACCGGAACAAATTGAAAAAGTATCCCTTACTGACGAAGCCAAAAAAGCACTGCAGCCCTTATTTAAAAACTATTTTTCTTTGAAAGAGCATTTGGCTGAAGATGATTTTGAAAATGCCCAAGAATCAGCTGAGAAGCTTAAGGAGGCTTTAGGGAAAATTGATATGAAACAGTTTGAGGGAAAAGCACATGATGTTTGGATGGCTTTTGAAAAGCAAATGAAAACAGCCTTGGAGCCGGTGAACAGTCAGAAGGAGATTGAAGGATTGCGCGCACATTTTCAGACGATTTCTGATGTGCTCATTCAATTTATCGAGAAAACAGGACCGTATGATGAGGTAATCTATGTACAGCACTGCCCCATGGCAGACAATGACCAGGGAGCCGACTGGCTGAGCCTTTCAAAAGAAATAAAAAATCCGTATTTTGGAAGTATGATGTTGAAGTGTGGGGAAGTTGTCCAAGTAATTGAGTAAAAAGATTTAAATAACTTAAAACCGATATTATGAATAAATACCTGAAATTTGCCTTAATGATGGCTACTTCCTTTGTGATTATGTATGCCGTAATGTTCTTAAATGCAGCCAGTATAGACCACGTGATGCTCAGCACCATGCGCACCTATATGACACTACTGATGATCGCACCCATGGCAGTGGTGATGCTCTTGTATATGTGGGGAATGTACAAAAACAAAAAGCTGAATATTTTGATTTTAGTGGTGTCGGTTGTGCTTTTTGGAGTTGTTTATTCCATGATGCGTAATCAAACCGGAATATCTGACATACAATATATGAAAGCGATGATTCCACATCACTCTTCGGCGATTTTAACCAGTGAAAATGCAAACCTGCAAGACCCGGAAACCAAAAAACTGGCTGAAGATATCATCAAAATGCAAAAAGAAGAAATTGCCTTAATGAAAGACTATTTAAAGCGATTGGAAAATAAAAACAACTAATTTTGAATACTAATAATAACCCTTTAAATTTTTAAAAACCATGAAAAAAGTAATGTTAAGTATCGCTGTTGTAGCGATGATAGGAATGACTTCCTGCAAAAACCAGACAGAAGAAAAGGAGGAGACAACAGAAATGACTGAAGAAGTCAGAGAAATAGCAATGTCTGAAACCACTTTTGGTGTACGCGGTAACTGCAGTATGTGTAAGAGAACAATAGAAGAAGCAGCAAACAGTCTCGAAGGTGTTGCTACAGCAAACTGGGATGTTGACAGAAAACAAATCCATGTCTCTTATGACAAGGAAGTTGTTGATGAGATGAAAATCCATAAGGCCATTGCAGCTTCCGGGTATGACACCGAACAGGTTGCCGGTGATGAAGAGGCCTATGAAACACTTCCTGATTGTTGCAAGTATGACCACGAAATGGAAATGAACCTCGCAGAACCTGCTGAAGGTGAAGAAGGTAATCACCACGAAATGGAATAATATTTTTAATAACCACCTGTAAACATTACAGGTGGTTAAATTTTTTACTTTGGAAACAACCCTTCACATAAAAAACGTTGTTTGTGCACGCTGCAAGATGACACTTCAAAACATTTTGCAACGTCTCGAAATTCCTTACGACAAAGTTTCCTTGGGAGAAGTTGTCCTGGAGAAGCCTTTAACAAAAAAACAACACACCCTTCTGCAAACGGAACTCCTAAAAGTAGGGTTTGAACTTTTGGAAGATAAAAACGAACGCCTTGTTAACCGTATAAAATCCATCATTATTTCTGATATTTATGAAGGAGAAGGGTTTAGCAATCAAAACCTTTCTGTTATTCTCAGCGAACAATTACATTTTGATTACAGTCATCTGAGCAATCTATTCACAGCTATAGAAGGCAAGAGTATCAATACGTTTCAGCAGAACATAAAGATAGAACGCATTAAAGAACTACTGGAATATGATGAACTAAGTATTGGTCAGATTGCAGATAATCTTGGATTTGGGAACGCAGGGTATCTTTCCACAGCATTTAAAAAACACACGGGCATCACCCCATCTCAATACCGCCGGTTGCATCTCAAAAACCGAAAAGCCATCGATTCCGCATAAAAATTCCTTAAAATTATAATTTCTTACCATTTTTTTATAAGTCTTTCCATATCATAGTTTGTAACTTTGATGTAAATCTTTAAAAATCAAAATTATGCAAAATGAAAAGTTAATACATGCATTGGGAAATTGCATCAATCATTGTAATTATTGTGCAGATGCCTGCCTCGACGAAGACAATGTTAAAATGATGGTAGACTGCATTAGAACAGACCGTGTTTGTGCGGAAGTTTGTGCAGCACTTATCCAGATTCTCGCCACAGGATATAAAGATGTGGACGGTCTTGTGCAATATTGTATAAAAGTATGCAATGCCTGTGCAGATGAATGTGAAAATCATGAACATTCCCATTGTAAAGAATGTGCAAAAGCTTGCAGGAACTGTGCGCAAGCTTGTGAGGAATACCTGGCTTAATTTATTTCAACTTGTTTTAAAGTTGAAACACCCTTATTGAAACAACCCTAAACCCGAAACGTTTTCGGGTTTTTTTAGAATACCAACCTGATGAAACATACCTATAGTATCAACGGAATGACCTGTAATGGTTGCCGTTCCCATGTAGAAAAAACCTTGAACCAAGTGGATGGCGTTATCCTTGCATCTGTAAATCTGGAAACTTCAGAAGCAATTATAGAAATGGAATCCCATATAAAACTGGATACCTTTCAAAATGCCCTGAAAGAGGCCGGAGGAAACTACACCATACATATGCCCGGCACCCAAACTTCAAAAGAGGAGAGCAAGGTGATGAAACACACCTATCAAATAACCGGTATGACCTGCAACGGTTGTCGCTCCCATGTAGAAAAAACCCTCTCTGAAGTAAAAGGCGTCAAAAATGCAACTGTTGATTTGCAAAAAGCAGAGGCGACAATCGAAATGGAATCCCATATTGAAATCGATACCTTTCAGAAAGCTTTAAAAGAAGGAGGTGGCAATTACCAAATTCACAAACCCGGAGCCGATAAGCATCAGCACGCAAACCAAAAGCAAGAAAAAGAAACATCAAAAGGAGAAGGAACAGGTACGTTTTACTGCCCTATGCATTGTGAAGGTGATAAAACCTATGACGAACCCGGCGACTGCCCCGTATGCGGGATGGACCTTGTAGAGGAAATGCAAATGCCCGTCGGCGGCACGCAATACACCTGCCCCATGCACCCCGAAGTGGTCAAAGACGAACCCGGTAACTGCCCCATTTGTGGGATGGAGCTGGTGCCCAAAGAAGCCGACCTCTCAGCAGAAAAAAAGACCTATAACAAACTGCTTAAAAAGTTCAAAATAGCGGTAGTATTTACCCTGCCTATTTTTATCATCGCCATGTCTGAAATGATTCCCGGCAACCCCTTGTATGACTGGATGGAGATGAAGTACTGGAACTGGGTGCAACTGGCGCTTTCTATTCCGGTGGTGTTTTATGCCACCTGGATGTTTTTTGAACGCGGCTGGCGTTCCATCGTTACCTGGAATCTCAATATGTTTACCCTCATCGCTATTGGTGCCGGAGTGGCGTGGTTGTTCAGTGTAGTGGGCTTGTTGTTTCCTGACATTTTCCCGGACCAATTCAAATCCCACATGGGCACTGTTCATGTGTATTTTGAAGCGGCCACGGTCATCCTTACGCTGGTGTTACTCGGTCAGTTGCTGGAAGCGCGGGCACACAGTAAAACCAATTCTGCTATCAAGGAACTGCTGAAACTGGCACCCAATAAAGCCATTCGCATCGTTGACGGCGAGGAAGAAGAAATCCCTACTGATAAAATCCAAAAAGGCGACGTACTGCGCGTCAAACCGGGCGATAAGGTGCCTGTGGACGGAACCATCAAAAGCGGCTACAGCAGCCTGGATGAATCGATGATAACGGGAGAACCCATACCCGTGGATAAAAAAGAAGGCGACAAGGTAAGCTCCGGCACCATCAATGGGAACCGCAGCTTCACCATGACTGCCGAAAAAGTAGGCAACGAAACCCTGCTGGCACAAATCATCAAAATGGTCAATGAAGCCAGCCGTTCGCAAGCACCCATTCAAAAACTGGCCGATAAAATATCGGGGGTTTTTGTGCCCATTGTGGTTATTATTTCTGTAATTACTTTTGTTGTATGGGCGGTTTATGGCCCCGAACCCAGCTATGCCTATGCCCTCATCAATGCGATTGCCGTACTTATTATCGCCTGCCCTTGTGCATTGGGTTTGGCAACACCCATGTCGGTTATGGTGGGCGTGGGGAAGGGCGCGCAAAACGGGGTGCTGATTAAAAATGCGCAGGCCCTCGAGCAAATGGATAAGATTGACACTTTGATTATCGATAAAACCGGGACCATTACCCAAGGAAAACCTTCCGTGGAAAAAACAGTTTCAGTTGCAGCGTCTTTTACTGAAGAAGAAGTGCTACAATACATCGCTTCGGTCAATGCCAATAGTGAGCACCCGCTGGCTGAGGCAACCGTCGCTTTCGCGAAAGAAAAGCAGCTGCAAATCACGAAATCAAGCGATTTTGATGCCGTTACCGGAAAAGGAGTCACCGGCGAAGTCAACGGAAAACAGATCGCCGTGGGGAATGACAAACTCATGGCTCAGGTAAAAGCGGAAATTATACCGGAAGTCTTAAAAAAAGTTGAAGCAGAGCAACAGCAAGGAAAAACGGTTTCCTACCTCGCAGTTGAAAAGGAGGTGGCTGGCTATATTACCATTACCGACCCCATCAAAAAAACCAGCCGCCAAGCCATTCAGGAATTGATGGATGCCGGTGTGGACGTATTTATGCTTACGGGTGACAATGAAAACACGGCAGCAGCCGTTGCCGGCGAGCTGCACCTTTCAGGCTTTAAAGCCGGAATGCTGCCCGAAGACAAATTAAACGAAGTCAAACGCCTGCAAAGTGAAGGTAAAAAAGTAGCGATGGCAGGCGACGGCATCAACGATGCACCGGCACTGGCACAAGCAGATATCGGCATCGCCATGGGCACCGGAAGCGATGTAGCCATAGAAAGTGCAAAAATTACCTTGGTTAAAGGAGACCTGCAAGGTGTGGTAAAAGCCAAGGTGCTGAGTCAAAAAGTGATGCGCAACATCAAGCAAAACCTCTTTTTTGCTTTAATCTACAATACACTGGGTGTACCAATCGCTGCCGGAGTGTTATTCCCCGTCTTCGGCATCCTGCTCTCCCCAATGATTGCAGCTCTGGCCATGAGCTTTAGCTCGGTATCTGTGATTGCCAATGCCTTGCGGTTGAAACGGGCTTCACTTTAATTTTTTAAAGTTTGGGGAACCACCATTTTTTCTTATTTTTGTTGTATGCAAAAAACCATCTCCATACTATTTTCTTTTTTGCTGTTGTTGAGCAGCACGGGCTTGACCTATGGGCAACACTTTTGTGAAGGGGTGGTGGTGGAGTTCGCCCTGTCTTTTGGTGCGGAAAAAATGAACTGTGATGAAGCCGAAGCAGAGGATTCCTGTGAAGATACCATACATGAAGATGATTGCTGCGCAGATGTGTACTACCAGATTCAAGCCGACACTGATTTTGCCGCTAAATCCTTTGACCCTGTATCAGAACTCCCCGTTTTTGATACAAACCTTAGTTTCTATTCAATTTTCGCCGCAGATCCCGTAAAGAAAAAACACTCTGACATACATTACCTTCCCCCGGACTTTGATAAAGACCGGCTCTCCTTATACCAGGTTTTTCTTATTTAAAAGTAACTTAATTTATAGATAATTTATCCGCTACCGCGGACAGTTTTCATTTTTAAATTTAGATACTAATGTATAAAACCATTTGGCTTGCCCTGTTATTGCTGGGCCTTAATCTTACAGCACAGGAAAAAATCACCGGAACCATTTATGAAGCTTCCAGTAGCAACGACAACCTGCCATTAGCCGGAGCAAATGTTTATTGGGAAAACACTTCGGTGGGAACGATTACGGGTATTGACGGGAATTTTGAAATTCCGTATAAAAAAGAATATCAAAACCTGATTGTCAGTTATGTAGGCTTTAAAACCGACACCCTGAAAATCGAGGGACCCACGGCCCTAAAACACTGGTTGTTGGCCGAAGCTAGCCTGGATGAGGTGGTCATCCAAAACCGAAAACAAACCGCTTTTCGCTCTTATTTACAGGCACAAAACGTCACCAATGTGAGCAGTGCCGAACTGCTAAAGGCAGCTTGCTGCAACCTGGCAGAAAGTTTTGAAACCAATCCGTCCATCGATGTCAATTTCCCCGATGCCCTTACGGGTAACCGGCAGATTAAAATGCTGGGTTTAACGAGCCCTTATACCTTGATTGCCATTGAGAACATCCCTGCCATTCGGGGAGCATCGCAGGCGTATGGACTGAGTTTCATCCCCGGAACCTGGGTGGAGAGCATACAGATTTCTAAAGGTGCGGGTAGCGTAATCAACGGCTATGAAAGCATCGCCGGACAAATCAATGCCGAATTGCAAAAACCGTCAACCGATGAACGTTTCTTCCTGAATGCTTACGGCGGTTCAGACGGACGGCTGGAACTCAACAATCATTTGAACTTTAAACTCAACAACAACTGGTACACGGGTTTGTACCTGCATGGCAACCTTCGGGAAACTAAAAATGATATGAATGATGATGGCTTTTTGGACAACCCCTTGCAACAACAATTGAACGTGATGAACCGCTGGCAGTACACCGATGAAGAAAAGGGATGGGTGGGCTTTTTGAACCTCCGGTTTTTGACAGACAGTAAACAAACCGGGGAAGTGGATTTTAATCCGGAAACCGATAAATTCACCACCAACGCTTGGGGTGCTGAAATAGAGACTACCCGTGCCGAAGCTGTTTTAAAGCTGGGCTATGTCTTCCCGGATATTCCTTACCAGTCTATCGGATTTCAGGGTGCTTACAGTCAGCATGAGCAGGATTCTTATTTTGGACTTCGGGTTTATGATATCGAGCACGAGAGTTTTTATTCCAATCTTAATTTTAACTCCATTATTGGTGACTCACGGCACAATTTTAAAACAGGCCTGAGTTTTACCTAT
>JBBDVI010000020.1:0-10823 GCA_040903465.1 Flavobacteriaceae bacterium | reverse complement strand
CAGGTTTGGAGGTTTTTAATAATGGGTAAATGGCTTAGGCTCAACAGGTAAAAAAACAAATTTACCTCCGGGGAGGGGGTCACCTTATTCCTAAGGACTTGAGGGCTCCCATAAGTCATCGGAGTGATTCATGTGGCAGGTCAGACTATTGTTTAACCTGATCGAGGATTTTCTGTCGAAATTTGGTAGGCGCTGAGTTGTTTATTCATATATTCCTGCCAGGTGACCACGTTGATTTTATCATTATCGGCATAAGCGTAGCCATATTCATAGCAAAAAAAGTAATAATTGCCCTTTTGTGTGATGTATTGATGGGTGAAAAAGTTAAAGTCAAATCCCTGAAGCCGGAGGATATCTTTCCGGACAGAAGTAAGTCCTATTGGATTGAGGCTTTGTAGT
Organism: Flavobacteriaceae bacterium; assembly: GCA_040903465.1. GTDB lineage: Bacteria > Bacteroidota > Bacteroidia > Flavobacteriales > Flavobacteriaceae > Planktosalinus. The sequence goes on along the minus strand of JBBDVI010000020.1, from coordinate 10,424 downwards.
ATCCGGCGGTTTTTACGCAGGATCTTGTTGATATCCAATATTGTTTTTTCACTTCTCCGCTTATTCCGGTTGTGTCTTTGGAAGCGGCATTGGTCTGAGCAGAAAATTTTGTCCTCTCTACCACGGAGGAAATCTCCACATTCGGGGCATTTTCGATCCATAACCGTATTATTACACGTGTATAAACGTTTATACTCGTGTAATAATACGGAAATTATTTTTGTAATTCTTTTTTTTACGAGAAAAAGAAAGCAAAATGGATAAGAAACTCACCATTTATCTAAATTTCTGTGAGGAGAGTAACAAGGACCGGGTGTATTTTTGGCTAAAAGCAGGCCATCCGCTAAGAAGCAAGGTTGAAGGTCATGCCTGGTTGGAGTTCAAGGCGGATCGGGGCCGCTGGGAAATGGACTATTCGGATCATAGCCTTCAAATGCTCCGGCAATTATGTCTTCCCGACATTCTGGTAAATACGTATTACCTGAATCGTGAACCTGTGACTTATTCATCGGGGTGCAAGGTCCTCAAGCCTATTTTAAATCATCCTCCAGGTGGGGTAGGGAAGGATTTGCCAACTTTATGGGCCTCGCCTATACTCCACGAAGGGAATACGATGATCAAGTATTCCTTTTCCTACAGCAAACCCATCTACCGACTCCTTAAAGGTCAATCTTTCTTAAAATGGAGTGAACAATACCGGTGCTTTGTGGGCAATAACGATTCCGGCGATTTCAAGGTGCTAATCCGGGAGCTTAAAGGAATAGCCCTGTTGAATTTCCGGAACGGAGTTAAGATCAAAGACATGGAATTGCTCCAGCACTACCAGGCCCAGTGGGACAAGGGAGGTCATAGAAAAAGTTGCCAGGTGGATTTCCTGGAAATGATGCAAGCCAGGAATTATAGTGAACGAACGGTGGTGACTTATAAAAAAATGATTGAGCGCTTTATCAACGATCCTGGTTGGGTGGATAAGGATATCCAAAAAGTCGAGGTGCCCGACATTAACCAGTACCATGAAGATTGGGCTTCCCAGGGAGGTTCCACCGCCTCTATCCACCAGTCGGTAAATGCCCTGAGGTTATATTTTGACCATTTAGGAAAAGGGAAGCTGGTACTTGATGAAATCGCCAGACCAAAAAAAGAAAAGACACTCCCTAAAGTATTGAGTAAAGATGAGGTAAAAGCTTTGCTGAAGGCCAGTATGGCCAACGAAAAACACTCCCTAATATTGATGTTGCTATACGGGGGAGGGTTGCGTGTTGGGGAGTTGATCAATCTCAAAAAAGAAGACCTGGAAATGGATCGGAAAATGGTACGGGTAATGAAGGGAAAAGGGAAAAAAGACCGATATACCTTATTGCCGCTAAGCATTCTGGACCGGCTAAAGAGCTATTTGGCTGCGTCAGATGCGAAGGACTACGTATTCAAGGGACAATTTGGGGGAACGTATAGCAGCAGTAGTATTCAGCAATTTATTCGTAAATACGCGGGTGCAGCGGGGATTAAGAAGCAGGTAAAACCGCATATGCTCCGGCATAGTTTTGCTACTCATTTATTGGAGGGGGGCACGGATCTTCGATACATCCAACAGTTATTGGGGCATAACTCCAGCAAGACAACGGAAATATACACCCATGTAAGCAGCAAATACCTGGGGCAGATTATATCTCCCGGGGACATGCTAGACAGCTAAGGTGAATGGAAATGAAAAAACTAGTTGATGATATTTGGATTTTTCTTATATTTAGGAGATTTTCCTTCCATGGCCAAAAGGGAAGTAACCGCAACGGGTGCGGTTAGCCACAAGTTGTGCTTCATGCAAAAAAGAGAAAACTGAACTTTGAATGTTAACGCAATTGATAAAGAACTAAATCGAACTGACAGACAAAACAATCTGAAAGCCCCCGCTTTGCATTTTTTAAAATTTCTTTGCCAACCCGCATTTGGCACATTTGCAAAGCCGCACAAGCTAACCCACAGCCCAAGCTTTACAAAAGAGCCAAATTTCCCACGCTCTACCCATAGTAACTATCATTTTATATCTTATTATTTGAGATATAATTGTAATTTAGAACCGAATAATTTGACAACAATGAATCGAATTAAGGAAGTAATAGCAGATAAAGGGATTAAACAGACATGGCTAGCTGAAAAACTTGGGAAGAGTTATAACATGGTGAATTCCTATGTCCAAAACAGACAACAGCCAAGACTGGAAGTGTTGATGGAAATTGCTGTCATTCTAGATATAGATGTGAAAGATTTAATTGTCTCAAATAAGAGTTGAGTATGAACGAGGCAAAGACAAGAAAGGAAATAATTGATGGCCGCTTAAGGCAAGCGGGTTGGAATGTTGGCGACCGAACTCAGGTGGCTGAAGAGTTTGATATTATTGTTGACTCCAATCTTGTTCAAGAAGCCACAACACCCTATTCAGGACATCAATACAGCGACTATGTTTTATTAGGGAAAGATGGTAAACCTATAGCCGTTGTGGAAGCCAAAAAATCATTAGTTGACTCAAACATAGGTAAAGAACAAGCCAAACAATATTGCCACAATATCCAAAAACAACATGGTGGGGAATTACCGTTTTGCTTCTTTACAAACGGACATGAAATATTCTTCTGGGATTTGGAAAATTATCCTCCTAGAAAAGTACACGGATTCCCGACTCGTGACGACCTAGAGCGGTATTCATACATACGTAAAGCAAGGAAATCTTTAGTAGGTGAAAGTATTAATACAAAAATTGCAGGGCGTGATTTTCAGATCGGTGCAATACGGGCAGTTTTAGAAGCGGTTGAAAAAAGAAAAAAGAAATTTCTTTTAGTAATGGCAACAGGGACAGGAAAAACAAGAACCTGTATTGCTCTAGTTGATGCTTTAATGAGATTTGGTTGGGCAGAGAGAGCATTATTCTTAGTTGATAGAGTAGCATTACAAAATCAGACACTTGATGCGTTTAAAGAACATTTGCCCAACGAGCCAAGGTGGCCAAAACCAAATGAAAAAGAAATTGCGACCGATAGGAGAATTTATGTTTCTACCTATCCAAGTATGCTAAACATAATTAGAGACGAAGAAAAATCATTGTCTCCGCATTTCTTTGATTTGATAATTGTAGACGAAAGTCATAGAAGCATTTACAACACATATGGAGAAATTCTGGACTATTTCAACACAATAACTCTGGGCTTAACAGCCACCCCAACAGATGTAATAGACCATAATACTTTTCAATTGTTCGACTGTGAAGATGGTGTTCCAACTTTTGCTTATTCATACGAAGAAGCAGTAAATCATATTCCACCCTACTTGAGCGATTTTCAGGTATTGAAAATCAAAACCAAGTTTCAGGAAGAAGGGATAAGCAAACGAACCATTTCGCTTGAAGATCAACAAAAATTAATACTCGAAGGAAAAGAGATTGAGGAAATAAATTACGAAGGGACTCAAATTGAAAAGAATGTAGTCAACCGAGGAACGAACGCATTAATCGTGCGTGAGTTTATGGAAGAGAGTATTAAAGATTCAAATGGGGTTTTGCCTGGCAAAACCATATTCTTCTGTATGACTAAGGCACACGCCAGAAGAATGGAGGCAATCTTCGATTCATTGTACCCAGAATATAAAGGCGAACTAGCAAAAGTCATTGTGAGCGAAGACCCCAGAGTTCATGGAAAGGGCGGTTTATTAGACCAATTTACAAATAATGACTTTCCTCGAATAGGAATAAGTGTTGACATGCTTGATACGGGAATTGACATAAGGGAAATTACCAACCTCGTTTTCGCTAAACCTGTTTATAGTTACACTAAGTTTTGGCAAATGATTGGTAGAGGTACACGTTTACTTGAGCCTGAAAAAATCAAGCCTTGGTGTACTGTTAAAGATTCATTCCTGATTTTAGATTGTTGGGACAACTTTGAATACTTCAAACTGAATCCAAAGGGAAAACAGCTAAATACACAGATACCATTACCTGTGCGATTGTTTGGATTACGCTTAGATAAGATTGAAAAAGCAATTGAATTAAGCGAATCTGAAATTGCCGTAAAGGAAATTGAAAATCTGAAATTGCAAATTGAAATGCTACCGAAAAACTCGGTTGTAATTCTAGATGCAAAACACGAACTACAAAGGCTTGAAGATGATAATTTCTATAATCAATTAACCCACGAGAAAATTGATTTTCTCAGAAGTTTTGTAAAACCTCTCTTTAGAACAATCGCCAATGTTGAATTTAAAGCAATGCGATTTGAAAAAGACATTGTTGAAGTTTCTTTGGCTCACTTATCAAGTGAAAAGGAAAAGTTTGAAACCCTGAAAGAAAGCATTGTTGAGGAGATTAGCGAACTTCCTTTGACTGTCAATATTGTTTCCAGAGAACAAGACCTTATCAGGCAAGCACAAACAAATCAGTATTGGGCAACAGCCAATGAAGGGAAGTTTGATGAACTTATTCTTAAACTTTCGCCCTTGATGAAGTTTCGGGATTCCGTTGTTCCATTGTCTCCTGCAAAATTCAATCTGAAAGACATGCTTTTCAGTAAAGAAAAAGTTGAGTTTGGTCCGCAACATGAATCTGTAAGTATTACTCGATACAAAGAATTAGTAGAGGAAAAAATTAACGCCTTGGTTTCGTCAAATCCTATCCTTAAAAAACTAAAAGATGGGAAATCTCTTGATAAAACCGAAGCTGAAGAACTAACAGAAATATTACACAACGAACATCCTCACATTACGGTTGATTTATTGAGAAAGGTTTACAACAACAGGAAAGCCGAATTAGTCCAATTTGTAAAACACATCTTAGGAATTGAAATACTGGAAACCTTCCCGAATTCGGTTTCTAAATCCTTCGAAAAGTTCATTGCTGATCATTCCTACTTAAACAGCCGTCAATTAGAATTCCTACAGCTACTCCAAACGTACTTGATAGAAAAGGGCGAAGTGGAAAAAAGAGATTTGATTACAGCACCTTTTACAAGAATACATCCAGATGGAATTCGAGGAGTTTTTTCAAACCCTGAAATAGAAGAAATAATAACGTTCATTCAAAAACTAGCAGCCTAAGATGGTTAAAGAAATAAGAACTAAACTGATAGAACTAGCGAGGTTAAGAACAACTTGGGCTTACTCTCAGCTAAACGACCAATTACAATTGGGATTAGACTTTTCAAATGGTCATGACAATAAATTAATTGGTGAATGGTTGGGGGAAATCTCTACACATGAACACGAAAAAGATAGACCATTACTGAGTGTTCTTATTACTCATAAATATGGCAAACGTGAACAGGGTGATGGATTCTATAAGCTGTGTGAGAATATTTATGGCAAGAATTGGGAAACTCTAAAGAAAGATAAAAAATGGGAAAATGGACTTATTACAGACTGCTATGAGTTTTGGTTAAACCCTGATAATTACAAGAAATTTAAAAACGATTTTTAGCATGCTTACACAATCACTTAAAAGTAAAGTTGCTGCCCTTTGGGATAAATTTTGGAGTGGCGGAATTTCAAATCCACTTAATGCTATAGAGCAAATTACCTATTTGCTTTTTATGAAGCAGTTGGATGAAACCGACAAACGCAAGGTGAGCAATTCTGATTTCCTAAATGAAAAATACACTTCCATTTTCGCTGGCAATTATTTTCCTCCAGGGGTTGACGAAAAAGATGAAAAAAATGCCGTTGAACGTGAAACTTTAAGATGGAGCTACTTTACACGAATGCCAAGTGACGAAATGCTTTTACATGTTCAAAGCAAGGTGTTTCCCTTTATTAAAGAATTAGAATCAATTGACCAAAAAGTAAAAGAAGGAGAAACCTTAAAATTTTCTTTTTTCACTAAGCACATGGCAAACGCAGCTTTTCTTATACCAAGTGGTAGAATGTTAACTGAAGCTACTAAAACCATTGACGAGATTTATACAGAGCTTGAAAAAGAAAACCGTTTCATTGATGCCCAAGGTGATTTCTACGAGTATCTACTAGATTCTTTAAGACAGTCAGGTAAAAATGGACAGTTTCGAACACCAACACATGTAATTGAATTAATTACTGAATTGGTGGAACCAAAGCTTGGGAATCGAATTGCTGACCCTGCAAGCGGTACAGCGGGTTTCCTTCTGGCAGCATACAAATATTTGATTACTGAGTTTACAAGTGACACATATAAACAAGCTGATGATAACGGATTTATAAGGGGAACACTTGCAGATAAATTGGTTGATGATAAAGCCAAAAAAATGCTGAATGAAGAAACCTTTTTTGGTTTTGACATTGACCCAACAATGATTCGTATTGGATTAATGAACTTAATGATGCATGGCATCACTCAACCAAAAATAGATTATAAGGATACCTTGAGTAAAAATTACAATGAGGATAACGCCTACGACATTGTAATGGCTAACCCTCCTTTTACAGGGAAAATTGATAAAGGAGATTTGAATGAAACCTTTACCGTATCTACAACTAAATCAGAATTACTCTTTGTAGAACGTATCTACAAAATGCTACGTATGGGAGGTACTGCAGGTGTTGTTGTGCCACAAGGGGTGCTTTTTGGAAGTGGAAAAGCATTTAAAGACATCCGTAAAATTCTGATTGACAAGTGTGAATTGAAAGCAGTGATTGGTATGCCTAGCGGTGTATTTAAACCTTATGCCGGTGTTGCATCGGCTATTTTAATTTTCACTAAAGGTGGAGAAACAAACAACGTTTGGTTTTATGAAATGCAAAGTGATGGGTGGAGTTTGGATGACAAACGGACTCCATTATTAAATAAAGACGGAAGTCGGGATTTTGGGGATTTGCATTTGATAATAGATGCTTACAAAAAGCGGAATCCTAAAAAAGAAAGCGATAGAACGAAACAACACTTTTTTGTCTCGAAAGATGAAATAGAAAAAAATGACTATGAACTAAGTTTGAGTAAATATAAAATAGAGGTTTATGATGAGATTAACTATGACGAGCCAAGAGTAATTATCTCAAAAATATTTGATTTGGAAAAAGATATTTTCCAAGAAATTCAGGAACTATAAAAAATGATTAAATGAGGTTCTTGAAAATAAAAGACATTGGAAAAGTCTTTTCAGGGGCTACCCCTAAAACAGGCGTCAAGGAATATTGGGATGGTGAAATACCATGGGTTACTCCTAAAGAAATCAACAAATTAAGTACTCAATATCTTTCTGACACAGAAAGGAAAATTTCAGAAATTGGTTTAAAATCATGTTCAGCGAACATGCTACCAAAAGGCAGCATCCTTTTTACTTCAAGAGCTCCAATCGGTCTTGTTGCAATTGCTGAAATGAATGTTTGTACAAATCAAGGATTTAAGAGTATCGTATTAAATGAGGGATTTGATTCACTGTATATTTACTATGCTTTAAAATACTACACAAAAGAGCTCAATGACTTAGGAACTGGAACAACATTTAAAGAACTATCAAAAAGCACTTTTGAAAAATTTGAAATACCTGTCCCTTCTTATGTTGATCAAATAAAAATTGGGACACTACTAAGCAAGGTTGAATCACTAATTAAGAAACAATCAATAAACATAGAGTCAACAGACGACTTGCTGATAAGCACGTTCCATAAAATGTTTGGTGATCCATTCAATAATCAAAATAAATTAGAAAAGGTTAAAATTGGAACCGTATGTAAAGTCACTAAGCTGGCGGGATATGAATATACGAAGCACATAAATTACCAAGATGAAGGCGATATAGCTGTTGTGCGAGGTTTAAATGTAAAAGATGGAAGAATTAAACTTAAAAACTTAAAATATATTGATAATAAAACCTCCGATTATCTGATTCGAAGTAAACTCAATAAAGGAGATGTTGTAATAACATATATCGGAATAAATATTGGAGAAGTAGCAATAATAGAGGAAGATAATAAGTTTCACCTTGCACCTAATGTTGCAAAAGTAACTCCCATCCAAACAGAGATTATTAACTCCTTTTATTTATTGAGTTATCTAATGTTCAATCGATATCTGTTTACCCGATACACTACTAATACGGCAAAACAAGCGTTGAACATGGGAAATATTCGTGAAATTGAAATCTTATTACCCGATATTAAGCAACAAACTCATTTTGCAACTTTTTCCCAGAATACTGAAAGGCTAAAAAATAAGTTTAAAAAAAGTTTAGTTGAATTGGAAAATCTTTTCGGATCATTAAGTCAAAAAGCGTTTAAAGGTGAATTAGATTTATCAAAGTTGGTTATTGATGAAAGTCTGCTTCCAAAAGAAAAAAAGACAGAAAAACAGGCTGAAATAATCAATCCTGCAATCCTCAAAGCTTTGGATGCGGCAAATTCCATTTCAAAACATTTTGAAAAAACGAATGAATTGGCAAAAGCAGCCAATAGGTTCAATAAATATTTTGAACAATGGGACAAGCTTACTACACCACTAAATAAATTACCAAAACTCCCAACCGAGTTAATTGAAGCGCAACAGCGAATTGAAAAAATACAAGCAGCATTTGCCAATGTTAAACCTTTCAAGCCCAAAAAATCTGAGAAAGTCACTTGGGAGAAGGTTTCTACACAACAAGTGTCCAATTGGATTAAGGAAAACTATACAGGCTATCATTTTACTAGTGAAATGCTTATTCGTTTTTTAATGGATGAGCACATTACTTTCCCTGACTACTATTCATCAGAAGAATTAAAGAAGTATCCACAAACAAACGAAGCAGATGATTTAAAATCTCTCATCTTTTCGGCTATTAGCAAGCAGAACCCATATTTAAAACTTGAGCAAATATTCTATAATGCAGAGAAAGAAAATGTCCAACTCAAAATCACTGAGGAAGATTATACACTAATTAAAGAACGGTCTGCTAAAAATCGTTCGGGAATCTATTTCACCATTGCCGAATGAAGTTAGTAAGTGTAAAAATATTAGGCGAAGATTTTCGCAGTTTGTCAAACAACAAACTCTACGCATTTAATGTAAGTAATCGCAAAAATCGATTATCTACTAAAATATTTGCTGGATTAAACGGCAGTGGTAAGTCAAATTTTCTAGAATTATTGGCTGAAATATTCTATTACTTAGAAATATATCATCTTAAATCAGCTTCTGCACTTCAAAAAAAGGGAAAGAACATTGGGTTTGAAATTGAATATATTCTTCCGATTGACAAGATAGTTGTTAAAAGCGGCAGCTATGACTTTGAAGATAAGGGTTGCCATGTACGAATAATAAAGAAAGTGACAGATTCACCAGAATTCACTTTCAAAAAATATGGAGATGAAAAATTTATTCGCCTTGATGATTCAACGGAATTTCTTTTGCCAAGTAAAGTTATCGCCTACACTTCTGGTCAGAATGAACTTTTAAGCAATCCATTTTTCAAAATACGGTATCATTATTTTAAGGAGTTAAGTAAAGAAGAAAATTCAACAGTTGCGAATGCTACTGAAAATGAAAAAATGTTCTTCCTTGATACCAGTTCCAATTTCTCGATTTTCGTTTCAAATATGCTTTTAGCAAATCCTGAGAAATTGAAATACTTGAAGGATGTGTTTCAAGTTGAAGATTTACACGCCTTTCGAATTACAATCAATTTAGTTGACTATCAAAAAAACAAAATTCCTTTAACTGCATCGGTTTCTACAAACATTGAGAAACTCAAAAACTGTTCAACTTCTTGGATAAAACGAACCAAAGGCAAAGAAGAGTTTATAATTATTGACTTCAAAGTAAACGAAGCAACACACGATGCATTCAAATTCCACTTTAACTCCTCTTTCGAGTTATTTCAAGCCCTGTATGAGCTAGAAAACTTAAACCTCCATTTAGTTGCCAAAGACACAAGAAGCTTAATTCTAAAGGCTCATAAGTCTTTGAATCTTACGGACGAAATGCCAAAACCAGATCCGTCAAGATTAATCTTTAGAATTGAGAAAATCTTTTTAGATAAAATAGTTGAGGAAGGTAAACCAACAAAGCAAATCTATTACAAAGGTTTATCAGATGGAGAACATCAATTCAATGAAGTGATAGGTTCCGTTATGATGATGGAGCAAGATGGTTGTTTGTTTCTCATGGATGAACCAGACACGCATTTTAATCCAAAATGGAGAGCCAAAATGATTGAAATGTTGAATCAGGTCTCGGCTGTTACCTACGATTCAAAAGGAAAACCCGAAACAGTAAGAAAACAAGAGATTATCATTACCACACATTCACCTTTTGTGATAAGTGACAGTCAGACGGAAGACGTTTACAAATTTGACAAAGTAAAAGGTGAAGTGAATTATGTCAATCCAAAGATTGAAACCTACGGAGCTTCGGTGAGTTTATTACTTCAAGAAATATTTGACCGCAGAATTTCAATTTCTGATTTATCAAATTATGACTTAGATGAATTAAGAAATGC
>JBBDVI010000019.1:0-10831 GCA_040903465.1 Flavobacteriaceae bacterium | reverse complement strand
CCATTTTGGAAACTTGAAGATTCGAGGTTTTTGGACATCCAGGTTTGGGATCCCACAGTTACAGTCTGTCCATAAGCCAATACTGTAATTAAAAACGTACAAATTAAGATAGCTTGTTTCATAATTCAGATGTTTTAGATAAAATTAGCGTTGATGAATTCTCAAAAATAGGAAAGGAAAGAGGTATCATAAAATACCTAAATTTGGGTATTTTTATGCCTTTAAAGGAAAATGAAACGCATGGCAATACGTGAAGAAAGTTAAACATATCCTCTCCTGATGCAAGCCGCAATGAGTTCGGTTGTGTTTTTCAATCCTGATTTGCGCAAGATATTTTTTCTGTGGGTATAGACTGTTTGACCTGAAATATGAAGCTCAGCGGCAATCGCTTCTGTTGCCAAGCCCTGAGCAAGCAATTTGATAACTTCCAGTTCCCTCTTGGTAAAATCAGGGCTGGTTGCTTCGTAATCATAAGGTACAAAATGCTCAAACGCATCATCGCTAAAAACGTCTATGTCAAGAAAAGACGGTTCGCCGTTTAAACCAATCAGGGACATTTTATAATTGTTTACGGTAGTGATATGGTTGATGTCAGTTTGCGATCCAAAGACTTTTAGCAAGGCGCCTTCATCTGTGGTGCTCATGGTGATGGTTTGTATTAAAAACAAACGAAATGTGCCATCTGCCACCCGTTGACGGAAACAGTAATTTATTTTATAACGCACCATTTTTTCAGTCGGCACCTTGTTTTTTAAAAACCAAGCCACCAGATCTTCACAGCGCATAAAAAAACCCAAATCTTCAGGGTGCAGGTTGTTTACAAAGGTTTCTATGGTAAAGTCCTGTGGCTTTATTCCAAGGATGTGTTCCACAGAGTCACTCACAATATCCAGGGTTAACGTAGGTGAATCAATCACATAATAATAAAAAGGACCGGGGCAGAAAAGGTTTGCAAAATAGTTTTCAATATGGGCCGTCTGTAAAACTTCAGACTTATCTGCCAGATAGTTATGATGCGATTTCCAAATGTCAGTTACAAGTTCCTTATTGCTCTTCATAGCCTGAAATGTTTTATAAAGATATACAATTTGAATTAAATTTCACATTTCATAATGGTACTATTGAGGAGGACTCTTAAGTTGACTGTAAGTGGTCAACCTATATCAGGGACGTACATGAATTGACGTAAGACTGCAAGACGTATGACGTAGGACTAAATAGTATTGAGTATTGAGAATTAAGTATTGAGTACAAAGACACGAGCGCAGCGAACTGGCGAAGCAATTAAGACTCTTTGCGTGCTTTGTTGTTTCCTTTGCGGCCCTGTCTGCTGATAGGCAGGTTTGCGTGAAACCTTTTGAATCGACGTAGCACTACATGCTATTAGGACCCGAGCGGCTTATTGTGTTGTGAACTTCCTCATGCAACGTTTGTAAATTAGTAAAGGCGTCACCCATCGTGTTGTTAAAATATGCATATACGGTTTTCCCGCTATCTAACCACTCCTTTACAAGACTTGCATACTCCTTTAAAAAATCTTGAGAATAGCTCTCCCGATAGTTTCCATTGGGCCCATGAAACCGGATATACACAAAATCAGCGGTGTGATTTAGCAACGGTGTCGCCGCTTTTGGTTTATCCTGTATGACTATGGCCGCTTTGTAATTTGTAAGTAAGTTGTACACCTCCTCGTGATACCAGGATGGATTTCGAAATTCTACAGCAACGTTCCAGCCTTGTGTAACATTTGATTCAAGAATACTTTCTAACAGCTTGTCCAATTGCACTGCGTATTCCCTCCCTATACTTGGTGGAAACTGAACCAGTACACACCCTTTTTTTTCTTCGGCCCCATTGATAGAATTAAAAAACGAAACAATATCCGCTTTGTTAAAATTCAAACCTTTGCTGTGTGTGATGCCTTTCCATAGTTTAAAGGTGAACCTAAAATCTTCCGGTACAGAGGCCGCCCATTTAGCGACGGTAGCCCGTTGCGGAATTTTATAAAAGGTACTGTTAAACTCGATGCTGTTAAAAAATGTGGCGTAATAGGTCAACCTGCTCACATTTTCATAGGGAGGCGGAAATAAGTATTTGGGAATAGGCAACAGCAAACCACTAATGCCTGAATAAAAAGGAAGCGGAATACCTTGAACTTTATTCATGGTTTTAAGGATTTTTTCTTACGATTTATTTGTTTATATGTGAGGGCACTAAAAACGCCAAACACCACATGGGCGAGTATAAGATGCCCAAAAAAGGGTTTTAGTTTTTTTGCCGGCGGATTGGGATGGGCTTCAAACATAAGTTGCCATCCCGTAACACCCACAACGCCGCTTGCAGCCCCCAGCAACACCCCGGAAGTCAACGATGGTTTTGATTTTGTTTGCTTCCATAATTCATGATAGCCTGCCACAAATAAAAGTCCTATTGTATAATGCAATCCCCATCCTGCCATTTGGGAATTTTCCCTGGACACCCCTTGCGGCAGCCGTTCTATAAGATTCCCTAAGACTTCCGGTTCCCTAAAGTTCTTCTTTTTCTTTTCAGATACCAGATAACTAAATAATGTCATGGCAGAAGTTCCTACTATTGCCGAAATAAGAATGTTACCGGTTTGCATTACATTTTATTTTATTAACGTTAATATGTAGTGAGTGTTGTACTAAGATACTCTATTTTCGCTTGCTTATTTTATTTCATTTTTGTCACCCCGATTCCTTTCCCTTTTTTTGTCACTCCGACGCAGGAGGAGTCTCATTAGAGTAAGCACGTTTGAGTAAGCACGTTTGAGTGAACACGCAAGAGTGTGTCACAGACCCTGAGTAGTGGTTGCGTGACCAGCAGTGCGTGATCAGCAGGATGGGATTCCTCCTTTGTCGGAATGACAAAAAAAGGGGGGGCGGAATGACAAAAAGACGAAAATTGTCACCCCGACAGAGTGAGGCACGAGCGACGAGGGGTCGCATTTGAGTTGAGTGAGAACACAAGAGTGAGCACGCTTGAGTAAGCAACAGTACTTGAGCAACAGTGCGTGAGCAACAGGATGGGATTCCTCCTTTGTCGGAATGACAAAAAAAGGGGGGCGGAATGACAAAAAGACGAGAATTGTCACCCCGACAGAGTGAGGCATGAGCGACGAGGGCCGTGTCTGCCGTAACAACGGTGAAGGCTGAGTCGCATAAGAGTAAGCAAGTCCTGACGGGTTTCCAGCTATTCAAACAAATAATTCAAGGTCTCCATATTTGGGTTAATAGAGCGTATCAAATTCAGTTTCTTTTCCCTGCGCCAGCCCTTAATTTCTTTTTCCCGGGCAATGGCAAGTTGAATCCATCCGTGTTTTTCATAATACACCAAATTTGATAAGTTATAACGTGCAACGAACGTTTTTTTATTGGTTTCAATAGCTTTCTTATGCTGTCCCAAGCGTTTTCTCAGGTTATTGGTTACACCCACATAAAAAGTAGTTCTATACTTGTTGGTAAGTATATAAACATAAAAGGTATAAATCCCTTCCGTGAATTCGATCATCGCCTAAAAGAATGAAGTATTAAAAATAATAATAAAATGGTTTGGTTCATTCAGACATGTATTTTTTGGAGCAACATTTTTTTAAACGACAAAGGGTGGCGGGGTTTGTCGCCCTCTCCCTTGTTATATGTCACCCCGGCAAACGAGGGCCTGCCTGGCCGGTAGGCAGGTTCGCATCTGAGTAAGCACACAAAACTGAGCAACGGGCATACCAACCCGGCACACCGTCTTTCCTGCCATAACTTCATCAAAAAGACAAGCTGTCACCCTTATGGAAGGTGATGTGCGCAAAAAGCCACATAGCGCGGGCTTTCCTTTTAAATATATGTTAAATAACCGCCTGTTTACCCCCATCTTGTTAAATAAAAAAATAAATGCCTTGTTTTAGGGGGGTGTCGCATAGTTGTTGCACTTTATCGCTTGAACTTAAAAAAAGAACCATGAAAGTTTTAGTTATTGGAGCCGGTAATATGGGATTGACCTATGCCGAAGGGATGGTTACATCTCCCCTGCTCAACAATCGAAATCTAAGAATCTATGATATCGACCCCGAAAAAATAATTTCACTCGAAGCACATTCGCACTTTGATGTGTTTGACAAACTGGAGGCGTGCCTTCCGGATGCCGATTTGGTTTTTGTGGCCGTAAAACCGTATCACAGTGAAGAGCTCTTCCGTCAAATGCAACCTATGATAAATCCCGATCAGGTATTTGTATCCCTGATGGCCGGTATTACCATTGAAAAAATCCAGGAACAACTGGGAGCTGCAAAGGTGGTTCGTGCCATGCCCAACCTTCCTGCCAAAGTGGGCAAAGGCGTGACTTCCTATACCGAATCTCCTGAAGTCACCCGTCTGGAACTCCTGATGATCAGAAACTTTCTGGACACCACCGGTGCTTCCATTCATGTGGAAAACCAGAACTATATTGATGCCTCTACCGGTATCTCAGGCAGTGGCCCGGCCTATGTGTTTTATTTTATGAACTCCATGCTGGAAGCCGCCAGAAAGATGGGCTTTTCAGAATATGATTCCAAGGTATTGGTCAGCAATACGTTTGAGGGTGCCGTGGAACTCTTTAATCAATCAGACCTTACGCCCGAAACCTGGATGAAGCGCGTGGCGTCAAAAGGCGGTACTACCCGTGCCGCATTGGATTCCATGGACGACAACAACATTAAAGAAAAAATTAAAGAAGCGGCCTACGCAGCATTTGACCGTGCCGTTGAACTCGGAAAATAAACACTATGGATAAAAACAACGTAAAACAAAAACGCGTGGTCATAAAAGTGGGCACCAATGTACTGACCAATCGCGACAATAGAATCGTAGGCCCTATATTACAAGAGCTGGTGCGCCAAATAGCCGTTTTGTATGAACAGGGCATTATGTCGATACTGGTATCTTCAGGCTCTGCCATTGCCGGAAAGGAAGTGATGGGCGACTGCTCCATCACAGACCCGTCCATCAGGCGGCAGGTGTATTCTTCTGTTGGGCAACCCCGGATGATGCGCCATTACTACAGTATTTTTCACGACTACGGAATGCGCTGCGCCCAGGTGCTGGCCACCAAAAGGGATTTTGACCCGGGAAAGTACCGCGAAAATATGATCAACTGTTATGAAGGATTGCTTTCGGAAGGTGTGATACCCATTGCCAATGAAGACGATGCCGTCTCGCTGACCATGTCGATGTTTACTGACAACGACGAACTTGCCAGTCTGGTAGCAGATCTGCTGCAGGTGGACTCGCTGTTGATATTGAGCGATACAGACGGATTGTACACCGGGCATCCCGATGCGGAAGATTCCGAAAAAATACATCAGGTAAAAGGAGACGAAAACGTGGAACAATATGTACAGGCCTCCTCAAAAAAAGAAGGCGAAGGGCGCGGGGGTATGCATTCCAAATTGAAAATAGCCAAAAACACCGCCCATAAAAACATCCCCACTTACATTGTCAACGGCAAAAAGAAAAATGTTATCCTGGATGCCCTGGAAGGAAAAAATGTAGGTACCAAGTTTGTCGTGTAATAACGCCGAACACGAGAGAAGAAATAGTGCTCGACACAATTTGTTATAGCATCAATCAACCGGAAAATCAGCTTTTCCCCTGCCTAAAAGGGAGTCTGATTTTCCTCGATTCATCCGCCAATCGGCGGAAGGGGGAAACAAATCGAGGAAAATCCCATAAAACTGAATTTTGTCGTGTACAGAAGAAAATAATTAAAACAACACATTATGCAATTAGTAAATACAACACTCAAAAATAACGTTCTGAAGTCGATGGCACAATTGCTTGACCGCGAACGCAAACATATTATAAGCGAAAACAAAAAAGACCTGGAGGCCTTTGATAAAGACGATCAGGCGCTCTATGACCGTCTGGTGGTCGATACTGCCAAAGTGGACGATATGATTCGTGCTGTAGAGGAAGTGCGCAAGCAGGACGATCCCGTGGGGCAGGTTATTTCAGAACTTACCCTGAATAACGGCTTGCAGGTAAACAACAAAACAGCGCCTTTCGGCACCCTTATGATTATCTATGAATCACGCCCGGATATCACCATTGAAGCCGCTGTACTTGCTTTTAAAGCCAGTAACAAAATATACCTGAAAGGGGGCAAAGAAGCCTACCACAGCAATGTTATTTTGGAGAAATTATGGCATGAAGCCCTGCAGGAAAACGGGCAGGGCAAAGAGTGGATTACCTTGCTGCACCTGAGCCGTGAAGACACACAGGAATTTTTAAAAAATCCGCCGGAACCGTTGGACTTGATCGTTCCCAGAGGTGGGGAACGCTTGATTGCTTTTGTAAAGCAACACGCCAAAGGCGCCGTATTGGTAAGTGGCAGGGGAAACAACTTTTTATACATCGCTGAAGATGCTGATTGGGAAAAGACCCTCAATGTCATCATCAATGCCAAAACAGATAAAATATCTGCCTGCAATGCACTGGACAAAGTGTTGATCAATAAAAACATTCCCGGCTATACCGAAAAGCTTCAGGACCTGGAAAAAATACTGCAACAAGCCAACGTCAACCTATTAGTGGACGACAAGGTGGGTGCCACATTGACCCAAGCCGCTCGCATACTCCGGGAAGACACCTGGTATGAAGAGTTTCTCGAGCTGAAACTGCTACTTGCAGAAGTGGCCGACATCGACGAAGCCATTAAGAAAATTAATACGTATTCCGGCGGGCACTCCGCAGCCATTATGACGGCCGCTACAGAACAGGCCAAAACGTTTATGGAACAGGTGGATAGTGCAGCCGTATACCACAACGCCTCCACCCGCTTTACCGATGGCGGTCAAATGGGTGTGGGTGCAGAACTGGCGATCAGCACAGATAAACTACACCACCGCGGCCCGCTGGGCTTAAAGCAACTGGTGACAAACAAGTATTATGTGTATGGTGATGGGCATATACGGAATTAATGGGCTTTTTATAATCGCACCACAGCCGTGACATGTATTCAAGTAACTCACTAAAAAAAGGGAGCCTCTCCCCAAAGGACTCCCTCTTTTATTTCAGACTAGTTTTAAACCTTTTCTTGATTGGTATTCAAAAATCCAATATCTTCATTTGGGTTTATGGCTAATCTGCTCTTCTTTTTACTTTTACAAAGATGGGGAACTATCATCGTGTTTGGGTTACAGAATTTATGAAAAACCTTACATATCTTACAGATTTTCAGCAGCCTTTAGCTGTTTTTGCGTGATATGCATGATATGCGTGATATGCGTGCTGATTTTCAGGCCAAGAGCACAAAGGTTAACGCAAAGGAGGCCAAAGAAAAGTACACCAATACTGACTGCTACTGAACACTGAACACTATCCTTGTTGTTCCGCTACTCCAAACGAATGTGACATATGTTACAAACCATCTACCTGACAAACTATATATTTGCATTTCATGCTTCTATTTCAATCGACATACAGCAAATATCTGGTACTGGCTTTGGCTATACTGCTGGCTGTGCCCTGTACCGTGAAGCAAAACACCAAAGAGCAGCTAAATATCGAATCAGCTACTACTTCAAACAGTGCAAAATCCAAGGTTGCCTGTACCACTTATCAGGAACTAAAGGAACACACGCAAAAAGTAGTGGCTGAAAAAAAACTACGCCCTTTAGCAACCACAGAATATACAGTCGCCCGGGTGACATTGGAACAACCCATCATTCTGCCTGACTTTTACAACGCTCATAAAGAAAAAATTCCTTCCCACATAGTCTTTGGACACTTTTTGATTTGATTGCCTGCACTTTTCCCCGAAGTGTTAATTGTGTATCAATTCAAATAAATCATCATGAACAAATCAATTGAAGTAAACGGAACCTCCGTTTTTATCCTGCGCGCTTTATTGAGCGGCATCTTTATTTCGGCGGGGCTCACGCATCTGATCAAACCCGAACTCATAACCCGGCGCATCGAGGCAACAGCCTTTACCCCATTCTTGGGCGACCCGTATATCATGGGCATACTCTCGGGGGTTGCCTTGCTCATTGGCGGCTTTACCTTATTACTGGGTGTGTTTACCCGTCAGGCAGCCCTCGTACTCTTTGTCGTGCTGGTTCCCATTACCATCACCATTCAAACGGGTAATGGCCTGATGCACGGTCCGCTCTGGAAAAATGTGGCGCTGTTTGGAGGCCTCCTTTTCTTTATCATCAACAATCCAAACACCTATTGTTTATATCACTCTAAAAAAAAACTATGAAAACATATAAATTTATCTTGATCCTTGTAATTGCCTTAACAGGTACAACCCTCTCTCAGGCACAAACCGAAGCCGCCATCACCACCACCGAACAGTCTATAAAAGCTGAAGGTAAATACGGCATCCTGGTGATGAACACACAACATCTGAAAGCCGCGATCAAAACCGGAAAAACGATTAAAGCCAAAAGCACTGCCATCGATTTTCATATCGTCACCTGCGGAAAGCTGGTCAAAGAAATCTCCACCAACCCGGAATTGCAAGGCTTCATTAAATCGGCCGTCAATAATCACGGATTAAACATCCTGGTGTGCGGTTTGTCTATTGAGCAATTTGATGTGGACACGACCCTGCTCCCGGTCGAAACACCTGTGACTCAAAACGGCCTGATTTATATGTTGGGACTGCAGGAACAAGGATTTAAAACAATCATACTTTAAAAAACATTTGAAATGAAAAACATACTTATGACAGCAGGAATAACGATACTGACGCTGAGTGCTTCTAATAAAGCAAACGCTCAAACAAACGAAGAAACCATCACCATCCTTCAAACCGCAGACATTCATGCCTATCTGAATCCGCATAACGAATTGTTTGTAGAAGAAGACGGTATAGTTTTCAGAAAAGCCGGTGGTCTGGCACACATCAAAACACTCGCCGACAGCATCAAGGCGCAAAATCCCGAAGGCACCCTGCTGATAGACGGCGGCGACCTCATTCAGGGAAGCGGTGCCAGTATGCGCTCTCAGGGGAAGATTTTCCCGCCCATTGTGCAGGCCATGGAATATGACCTGGTCATTCCCGGTAACTGGGAAGTGATTTACGGCAAAGACCTCATGCTCGAAGTGATGAAAGGCTACAACACGCAGGTGATTGCGGCCAATATGTTTGATTCAAAAACCGAAAAATCGTTGTTCCCACCTTATTGGATTACGGAAAAGAAAGGAGTAAAAATCGGTTTTATTGCCTACAACGACCCTGAAGTACCCATACGTCAAAATCCCGGATACAGTGAGGGTATGCGGTTTACTCCCGTGGAAGGAAACCTGAAAGAACTAATTGCCCAACTGAAAACCGTGGAAGAAGTAGACATCCTGTTTCTCACCACCCATCTGGGCATCTCCAAGCAGGTTTTACTCGCCGATCATCCCGCTTTGGAAGGCGTAGATTTTATCCTGGGGAATGATACCCACGAGCGCATCCGTAAACCCATAGAAGGGAAATATGCCAAAGTGGTTGAACCCGGTGCATTTGGTTCCTTCCTGGGTCGCCTCGACCTGAAAGTAAAAGACAAAAAGATTGTGGATTACAGCTATGAACTCATCGAAGTAGACCCCGAAAAATACAAAGCAGATGCCACAGTACAGCACGTGATTGACACACAACTGGAACCCTATAGCGCAGAAATGGAAACCATGCTGGGCTATACCACTACACCACTCTATCGCTACCTGGTGGTTGAAAACCCCATGGATAATTTTATCACCGATGCCCTGTTGTGGAAAACTGGTGCCGATTTTGCCACTTCCAACGGATTCCGTTTTGGGGTGCCCATCATCCCGGATGCCGGAGGAAAAGCACCCATCACCAAAGCAGACCTCTGGCGGATGCTTCCGGTAGATGAGCATATGAAAATTGGAAAAGTGAGCGGAAGGCAAATACACGATTGGCTGGAACAGGAAATCAACAACGCCTTTGCGTCTGATTACAGTGAGCGCTTTGGCGGTTGGTTAGTCCGTTTTTCCGGCTTGACATTGGTGTTTGACAGCTCCAAGGTAAAAGGAGAGCGCATTGAAAGCATCACCATTCAAGGGGAGCCACTTGGACTAGACAGAATCTATACCATGGCCTCCTGCAACCGTACAGGGGAACCGCCCTCAAACATGTGCAGAATGAAGAATGCGATGGATGTGGAAATTCAGGACTACACCCTTCACGATGCGGTTGAAGCCTATCTCAAAGAAAAAGGAACCATCCACCCCACCCTGGACGGCAGGGCACTGGCAAAAGATTTAGGGCCCCAAGCCTTTTCACAAATGAAGAAGGGTGATTATCAGTTTGAATAAGTTTTAAAAAACAACACTCAAACAAAGTGTTAGTCACCGATGTTTTCAAATTAAACACAACCCTTGAAGGATTAAAAACCTTTCAAGGGTTTTTGGCTTTCATTTATAGTCAGTTCTGTATTATTGCTTTTAAATAACGAGAGTCCCGCCCCTACCTTCGCTAAAGCTATGGCAGGCATAGTGCGCGAGGATATATTACAAAAAAAAAGGAGCCTCTCCCCAAAGGACTCCCTTTTGTTTCAGACTAGTTTTAAAACCGAATATTGATTGGTTTTCAAAATTCCAATAACTTCATTTCGGTGTTTTTTTCTAATCTGCTTTCTAATGTTTTATATAAACAAACCCGTTTCGTAACCGGCTTCATCTTTCATATCCTCATTTATAAGCCTTGGGTATTGTACTTTTAAAGCTTTGGATTGCTTGTCCCGGGCAGCTTTTCTTTTAAAAAGTTCCGTCCAGCTTTTTCCTTCTTCATTTCTCTTATTAACCATAACTTTACAAATTTA
>JBBDVI010000018.1:0-11032 GCA_040903465.1 Flavobacteriaceae bacterium | reverse complement strand
TGATATTGTTATAATGCTCTTGCAACAAGGCACACACACCTGCAACACTTGGAGCAGCCATTGAGGTTCCTGATGAAGAACCGTAAGATGTATCTGTTGTGGCTGTTGATGAGTAAGTATTTACTCCTTTGGCTGTTATATCCGGTTTAATCCTGCCATCATCTGTGGGACCCCAGCTACTGAATTGAGACATTGTAACAGATCCGGGACCTGTATAATTTGAGACTTGTTGACATGCGGCTACAACAAGATTGTTTTTTGCAACGGAAGTACCTGTTAATATATCATAACCACCATCTCCTGGATTAGGGTGATTTTCATTTCGATCATTTCCAGCAGCGAACACAGGCAAATAATAAGGAGTAGTATATTGTATATCATCAAAAGCTTGTGCTTTTGAATCATAATATCCTAAATACCAAGAATTAGCCTGTGCAGCATTAATACCGTAAGAATGATTTGACACTAAAAGACCGTAAGTAATGTTGGCATTAATAACTTTAGAAATATCATTTCCAAAATCATAATTAACTGTTTCTGCTAATGGTGCCATTCCTTGAGCATCACCAGACTGAAATGCTCCTGAACCTATTATAGTACCAGTAACGTGTGTTGCATGGTTAGTCTCATCTGTTTCTCCATCAATTTGCTCAGCACGCCCTTCTAAAAGTTGGTGTGTTTCTCTAACAGCGAGACCATCCCAAACACCAACTAACATATTTTGACCCTGAAGGTTTAATCCTAAAGAACCACCGGGATAAAGTCTATCTGCTCTTGCAGTAAGTGCAGCACCGGCATTGCTGGTTTGAAGATAAATAGGACGCCCATCAATTACATCAACCAAAAGTGCAAAACCTCCATTTTCTGTTTTATAACTTTCTGGCCAGTTATTTATTTCTGCGAGGGCTAATGCATTTTTTCTTTTTCTTTGATAATCAACCTCAGCTTCTGCTTGCATTTGGTTTAAAAGTTCAATATCATATTTTGAAATGATTTCTTGTCTTTCTTGGGGAGTTTGAGCATGTATTGATAACGTAAACAAAAATGCAAAAACACCAAAAGTAAATTTGGCCATAATTTTCATATAATTAAATGTTTAAATGGATAACAATTTTTTTTTGCTAATTTAATGATTTTTTATTACTTAAAAAGATTTTGGTTAAAATTCCCATAATATTTTTTATACACAAATTTACTCAAGAGTTAAAAAACATACGTATTAATACGTATTGATTTCAATATTGCTTTTTTGTATCTTTGTATAAGAATTAGTAAATAAACTACATTCATTTTTAGTTAAATTATTGTGGGGATGATAATTTTCCTTTTTTAGAATGTAGAAATTCATTAAATTTTTTACTAAGCTTAGCTAAGCGCAACAATTTTTTTGTTGCGCTTTTTGATTTAAAAGGCATTTATTCCTTCCCGTAACCAGCCTTCATAATCTTCTACATCCGGCATATACCCAACAGGTTCATTTAATGTTTCTTCCTCCAGATTGATTAAAACATAATAAGGTTGCGCATTCATTTTATAATTTTTTATCTGAAAGTCACTCCATTTATTTCCTACTGTCTTTATTTCTTTTCCGGTAGTGGGGCTTGTGTATTGTTCAGATTCCGGAAGTTTTTTTCTTTCATCCACATAGAGTGATATCAATACAATCTCATTTTTTAAAACACTCAATATTTGAGGTTCAGCCCACACGCGTTCTTCCATTTTCCTGCAATTCACACAGGCATGACCTGTAAAATCAATCAAGATGGGTTTGTTTACTTCTTTTGCATATTCCAGCCCTTTCTCATAATCTATGAATGTAAGAATATCGTGTGGTCCGGGTTTTGCTCCTTCAGGCATTCCATCCTCAAAAGAACTTACACCCCCTCCTTTTGTATTACCCACTCCATAGGGTGATTCACTATAAGTCATGGGCGGCGGAAAACCGCTGATAATCTTTAGGGGTGCTCCCCAAATTCCCGGAATCAAATATATTGTAAAAGTTAAGGTAACCAATCCAAACATCAGCCTTCCTACTGAGAGTGTTTTTGAGTCTTCATCGTGGGGTAATTTGATCTGTTTGAAAAGATATAAAGTTAGGGCTCCAAATATGGCAACCCAAATTGCAATAAACACTTCCCTTTCCAAAAGATGGGTTTGTAACACCAGGTCTGCGTTTGATAAAAACTTAAAAGCAAGTGCCAATTCTAAAAATCCTAATACCACCTTAACACTGTTGAGCCAGCCGCCGCTTTTAGGCAGGGAATTCAGCCAGCCAGGGAAAAGGGCAAAAAGCATAAATGGAATGGCCAGTGCAAGTGAAAAGCCCAACATCCCGATAATGGGTGCAATACCCCCGGAGGTTGCAGCTTCTACCAGTAAGGTTCCCACAATGGGCCCGGTACACGAAAAGGAAACAATAGCCAGCGCCATTGCCATAAAAAAGATTCCTATGAAACCTCCTTTACCCGATTGTTTATCCACTTTGTTGGCCCACGACGTGGGCAATGTGATTTCAAATGCACCGAAGAAAGAAACAGCAAAAACAACCAGCAACAAGAAAAAAGCAAGATTAAAATAAACATCTGTTGAAAGCTGGTTCAATGCATCTGCGCCAAATATAAACGTGATTAACCACCCCAGAAAAACATAGATCACAACGATGCTTATTCCATAAAAGATTGCATTCTTGATTCCCTGGGCCCTCGATTTGCTTTGCTTTGTAAAAAAGCTAACTGTCAGCGGGATCATGGGAAAAACACAAGGAGTCAAAAGCGCGGTAAACCCAAATAGAAAGGCAACAATAAAAATAGTCCAGAGGCTTCGCTTTTCAGATTTTTCCTCACCCTCTTCAATATTGGCAGTGTCAACCTCAGAAGTTTCCTGATGGGTAGCGGTCTCAGCTAGTGACGCATTTTCATTAATAATAAATTGAAATTCCACAATTTCAGGAGGTAAACAAAGCTCATCATTGCACACCATAAACATCACTTCAGCATCTATAGCGTGGAGATTGGGGTTTATTACCTTAACTTTTTGTTTGAAAGTCACTGTGTCGCTCATGGTTTTTATAACCAAATCCCAAACCGCATCATATTTCGGTTCTGTTTCAGGCTCCAGTGTGGCACCTATGAGTTCATAATTACCCTCCTGATTTAAATAAGCAAACTCTGTGGGTAGAGGTCCTTCATCAGCATCAATTTCCTGAGAATAAACATACCATCCCTCATCAACGAAAACTTTAAATTCAAGTTCATACTCATTTTCGCCCACTTCAATAAGCTCAGACACCCATTCGGTAGGCTCATAAATCTGGGAAAAAGACGACGAAATAGTAAAAAAAGCGAATAGTGCTACTAGATATTTAATCATTTTTGAAGTTGAATTTTTAATATGTTTTTAGTTTCGGAAATCACTTTAAAACGGCTGTCGGCTCGCATTCCCACTATCCAGATTATTTTTTCTCCACTTAAAAGGAGCCAGATTTTTTGCTTGTCAAGCAAAGATAACTTTTCATCCTTAAAATACTTGCTTAATTTCTTTTTTCCGGTCATCCCAAAAGGATAAAAAACATCCCCCTCTTCCCACTTCCTGAATTTTAAAGGATATTTCAACACGTCTGCATCTACAAATATGGTTTCAGGATTTATTGCCTGAACTTCGTCAACAGACTCAAAGGTCAAAGCAATGGGTGATACTAGTTTCGTTGTCCCTTTGGGGATTGTAATATAATTATCTGAAACAGTCGCAGTATTTGCAAGATCCTTACTTGCAAGTATCAAATAATCCCGGTCTTTCAACAATACATAGTATTCAGAAAAAACCTGTTTCCCGCTTTGAGCGTCCAGAAGATGATAAATATCTTCCCATTCTGAAAAACCAAAAGGTTGCAACAATTCATACAACACGACCCTGGCATTGGGCAATTTTCTTAATTTCTCAACTGAAAACCTGTAACCATCTTCCGTTTGTTCTGAAACATAACTGAAAATCAAGGCTATGTAATCTTCAATAAGCGCTTCGCTTCCCTGAAGATATTTTTGTGTGGTTTTAAAGTTTTGAAGCAACGCTACGTTTGTCTTTTTCCATTCCGGAATTACCCGGTGTCGCAGGGCATTCCGTAAATATTTTGTACTGGCATTGCTGCTGTCTTCGCGCCATTTAATGTCATTTTGAGCAGCATAATCGGCGATTTCCTTTCTTGAAAAATTTAAAAGTGGCCTGACGGTAGTATCATTTCTTTCAGGAATTCCTGTTAAACCTTTTAGGCCTGTTCCCCGTGAGGAGTTTATCAAAAAGGTTTCCAGGTCATCATCCATATGGTGTGCTGTGAGAATAAAATCCTTACCGGTTATTTTTAGTAGTTCTTCAAACCATTGATACCGGAGTGACCGTGCTGCCATTTGGGTGCTTACTTTAGTGTCTTCAGCATATAATTTTGTATCAAAAGTTTCGGTAAATACCGGAATGTTTAACTTTTTAGCGAGTTTAACAACAAACTTCTCGTCTGCATCACTTTCGTCTTCACGCAGGGAGAAATTACAATGTGCCAAACTAATATCATAACCCAGATTGTGTAAGAGATATGTGAGAACAACGCTATCCAATCCTCCACTGCAAGCCACAACGAGGGAGGCCTTTTTTAAAAAAAGAAGGTTTTCTGAAAGATGTTCTTCAAATCTATAGTGCATACAAGGTCAAAAAATTAAATCATCCAAATTTAAAAAATCCCATTGTTTTTTATCCCTCCTGAGCGGTTTTCCCAACACCTCCTGAAACTTTGAAGCTTCAAGACCATAACCCTTTGGTTTTTTTGCTTCCAGGTCATTAAACGTAATGAGATGGCCTGCTTTCATATCTTTATTGACAGCAAGTGATTTTTCAAATATATTTTTCAGGGAAGTGAATTTCGCAATGTCATTTTTATGTGCCGGTTGGTGGAGGGCTTCGGCTATATTTTTAATTGCTTTCACGAGTGTTGAAGTCTCCTGAATAGTAAGGGATGATGAAGCATCGGGCCCTGTTTCGTTTTCATCAAGTTTAACGTGAAACTCAACAATCTCAGCCCCCATTGCAACTGCAGCAATACAGGTTTCGATTTTTGCGGAATGATCTGAAAACCCTACAGGAACCTTATAGCGCTCTTTTATTTCAGAAATGACATTCAAACCATACTCTGAAGGAGCTGTGGGATAACTTGTGGTGCACTGTAAAATCGAAAAATCTGTTTTAAGGGCTTTTAAGAAGGCAACGGTTTTATCCAGTTCTTCAAATGAACTCATCCCGCTTGAGAGGATGACCGGCTTGTTGGTCATGGCTATTTTTTGCAACAACAAGAAGTTATTCACTTCACCGGAACCAATTTTATAGCGCTTTACTCCCACTTCCTCAAGCAAATCAACAGCGGTATTACTGAAAGGTGATGATAAAAATTCAAGGCCAGCCTCATCACAATGGGCTTTGAGTTCTTTCCATTCTTTCAGCGAAAATTCCATGCGCTTCCAATAATCAAAACGGGTTTTGTCCCGGGTTTGCATTTTGATGCGAAAGGGTTCATGGATACTGCTTTCAGCTTCGGCAATGTGGGTTTGGAATTTGACTGCATCAACCCCGGTTGTTGCAAGAGCATCTATATATTGATGAGCTTTTTCAAGGCTTCCGTTATGAGCTTGAGCAATCTCTGCAAGTATAAAAGGGTACTTGATTTCCAAAAGTCAATAAATTAAGTTTTTTGCTTTTTCTTTTCGGCTGCCGGAAAGAGAACATTGTTTAAAATCAATCGGTATCCGGGCGAGCTGGGATGCAAAGCCAATTCTGTGGGAGCATCGCCCACACGGTGTTCATAGTCTTCGGGGTCATGGCCTCCATAAAACGTAAAAAAGCCTTTTCCCTTGATGCCGTGAATGTAACGGGCTTCTGCATTTGTTTTATTTTCTCCCATGACCAAAACATTTGCTTTTACCTGTCTGCGGTCAAAAGAAGTTGTTTGGCCCATAAATCCTTTTACAAGTGAGGTGTGGTTTTGAACCAACATCGTAGGAATGGGATCCCATTTTGCAGAATAGTCCATTAAGGAAAAGTAGTCATTTTCTTTTTGAATGCGACGCTTGGTGGTCATATCTATCGAACTGAACTCATAGACCATCGGGTCGCGTTCCAGTATAAAGTCTGTAAACGCAAAGGTTTTGTTGTAGTCAATTTTGGTTTGATAATTGGCTTCACTGGGGTCACCATCAAACATAGGCTCACAAATATCAACTCCTTCTGCCGCCAGGGCTATATCAAAGGAATCTGTGGCACTGCACATCGCAAACATAAAGCCACCGCCCACTACATAATCTCTTATTTTTGTTGCAACAGCAAGTTTGGCTTCAGAAACTTTATCAAAACCCAGGCTGGCTGCAAGTTCTTCTGCCTTTTGTTTTTCTTCTATATACCAGGGTGTGGCACGATATGCCCTGTAAAATTTTCCATATTGACCCGTGAAATCTTCATGGTGCAAATGCAACCAGTCATATAATAACAACTGATCATCCATTACCTCCTGGTCATAAATAACATCGTAGGGAATTTCAGCATACGTCAAAACCAGAGTTACGGCATCGTCCCAGGGCACTTTACTTTTTGGGGAATAAACAGCAATGCGGGGGGCTTTTTCAAGCGGCACCGCACTCATGTTTTTGGAGGGACTTTCTATTTCATCAAGGATTTGCGTAGCCTGATTGTCTGAGATAACTTCAAAACTCACGCCCCTGATTTGACATTCCCGCCTGGTTTCTTCAACATCAGGCATCAGGAACGAGCCACCACGGTAGTTTAAAAGCCATTGCACTTTTTGCTGCTTCTCCAAAACCCAATAGGTTATTCCGTAAGCCTTGAGATGCTCCTGCTGGCTGTCTGCATCCATCGGAATTAAAATATAAGAAGAATATCCTGAGAAGGAAATGAAGAATATAAAAATAAATAGAAACGCTTTCATCTGTGCAAGATAAAAAGAAAAAGGAGTCCTGACGAACACTTTAAAACAATTTAACTAAAATGGCACTCCATCATCGGGATCTTCAGGTGTGAAGTCATCATTTAAAGAACTTCCAAAAGCTTCATCCGGCGAAGGAAGACTGTCAGGTTTGAAGGTGTCGTCGTTTGCTGCATTGTTCATTCGGGAATGGAATTCAAACGGCGAATCAAAACTTTCAAGGTTTTCAAATTTACCGAGGTTTCCAATGAATTTCAACCGTATCTCATCAAGACCGCCATTACGGTGCTTGGCGACAATAAATTCTGCCTGGCCTTCTGTGGGAGATTGTTCATCATCATCCCATTGATCGATTTTGTAGTATTCAGGCCTGTAAATAAAAGATACAATATCTGCATCCTGCTCAATGGCCCCCGATTCCCTAAGGTCAGAAAGTAACGGTCTCTTGGTTCCCCCACGTGTTTCAACAGCACGGGATAATTGTGAAAGTGCCACAACCGGAACATCGAGTTCTTTAGCAAGGGCTTTTAAGTTTCTGGAAATTGATGAAATTTCCTGTTCACGGTTTCCACCCCCTTTTTGAGTTCCTCCGGCGGTCATCAATTGCAGGTAATCTACAAAGATGATTTTAATGCCGTGTTGTGAAGCCAGTCGTCTTGCTTTTGCACGTAAATCAAAAATAGACAGTGAGGGTGTATCATCTATAAAAAGGGGTGCTTTTTCAAGGTCTTTTACTTTTACGTTGAGTTGTTCCCACTCGTGTTTTTCAAGACGGCCCGTTCTTAGTTTTTCTGAACTCAATCCGGTTTCTGACGAAATCAATCTCGTGATTAATTGGACAGATGACATTTCCAGCGAAAAGAAAGCCACGGGAATGTTATTGCTAACGGCAATATTTCTGGCCATAGACAAGGTCAAAGCTGTTTTACCCATACCGGGACGTGCGGCGATGATGACCAAATCACTGGGTTGCCAGCCCGAGGTTAATTTATCCAGTTTGTCAAACCCTGAAGGGATTCCGGAAAGTCCTTGCTTGTTTGCAATTTCCTGAATTTTCTTCTTTGCCTGGATGACAAGGTTCTGAGCGGTTTCAGAAGAGCGTTTTATATTGCCCTGGGTAATTTCATATAATTTAGACTCGGCCGTATCCAAAAGATCAAAAACATCGGTAGATTCATCATAGGAATCTTCAATGATTTCGTTTGAAATTTTGATAAGGCTGCGCTGAATGAATTTCTGCAAAATAATGCGCGCATGAAACTCAATATGTGCTGAAGAAGATACTTTTTGAGTGAGTTGAATCAAATAATACTCCCCGCCCACGATATCAAGATTGCCTTCTTTCTTTAATTGGGATGCGACGGTTAATAAGTCAATGGGCTGCCCTGTTTTAAAGAGCTGAAAGATGGCTGAAAATATATGCTGATGGGCTTCCCTGTAGAAAACATCAGGGTTGATCAAATCGATGATTTCATCAACGCCCTTTTTGTCAATCATCATCGCACCTAATACAACCTCCTCTAAATCAACTGCCTGGGGAGGTATTTTTCCTTTTTCAAGAGAAATCACCTGTGATTTTCTCGAGGAATATTCAATGTGAGGCTGTACTTTTTCCATATGGCGAATGTAAAGAAAATGTTAACACAAAGGTAGTTATTTTTAGGCAGAACTCTTAACAGGTCTTCAACAATTCAACTGTTAATAACTAAGAAATATTGTTAATAAGCATAAAAAAATCCGTTTGAAATACAACGGATTTTTGTAAAGTAACGATATTGTAATTGTTTAGCCTTTGAACTCTCCCATTTCAAAATACTTATTCATTCTTTTTTCTACAAGTTCTTTTGGGGATAAGTTTTTATATTCATCAAAGGCCTTTAAAATTTCTTTTGAGACTGTTTTAAAAGTGGTTTCCCGGTCGCTATGGGCACCTCCCAGAGGTTCTTTAACAATCACGTCAATGAGTTTATTTTTTTTCATATCATTGGCCGTAAGTTTTAATGCTTCAGCGGCTTGTTCTTTGAATTCCCAGCTGCGCCATAAAATGGATGAACAACTTTCAGGGGATATTACAGAATACCAGGTATTTTCAAGCATTAATATTTTATCACCCACTCCAATTCCCAAAGCACCTCCACTGGCTCCTTCACCCACAATGACAACTATAATGGGCACTTTCAAACGAGACATTTCCAGTATATTGCGGGCAATTGCTTCGCCCTGCCCACGTTCTTCTGCTTCAAGACCGGGATAGGCACCGGGGGTGTCTATTAATGACACGACAGGAAGTCCAAACTTTTCCGCAGACTTCATTAAGCGTAACGCTTTTCTGTAGCCTTCCGGGTTTGCCATTCCAAAGTTGCGGTATTGTCTGGTTTTGGTATTATATCCTTTTTGTTGACCAATGAACATAAAACTCTGGTCCCCTATTTTTCCCAAACCGCCAATCATGGCCTTGTCGTCTTTTACACCGCGGTCACCGTGAAGCTCTAAAAAAGAATCGTTGGTAATGGCACGTATGTAATCCAGTGTATAAGGCCTGTCAGGATGTCTTGAGAGTTGAACCCGTTGCCAGGGGGTCAGGTTTTTGTATATTTTCTTTTTGGTTTCAGCAAGTTTTTTTTCAATTTGCTTGCAGGTATTGGTTACGTCAACGTCACTTTCTTGACCGATTAAAGTACACTTTTCTAACTGCTCGTTAAGTTCTTTAATGGGGAGTTCAAAATCAAGATATTCCATTGGTTTTGGTTTTTGTACTATTAGCTTACAAAGATAAAAACTTTGTTTGATTAGTGAGTGATTAAGTCTTTGCTTTTTCTTTTCTGTCGGGTTTTAATAATTCCGTTTGCAATTACAGTAACTAAAATAATCAATGCCCCGTAATAAAATTGCGGGCTCATATTTTCTGAATCCCCTAAAATAAGCAATGCGAGTATGATTCCGTACACGGGCTCCAGGTTGATTGTGAGCATGACCGTGTACGGTTTTATCCACTTCATTACATGCACTGAAGCAATGAATGCATATGCGGTACAGGCCGAAGCCAGAATCAACAAATACATCCAGTCCGTTAGCGAAAGGGTGAAAAAAGCGAAATCAAAGTTCCCATTTATAACTAAGAAAAGGGTAATGCACAGCGTGCCAAACAAAAGTTCCCAAAAGGAAATAGCCGTGGCCTTGTATTTGACAGCAAACTTACCGTTGATAACCGAAAACAACGCACTTAAAAACGCTGAACTTAACGCCAGCAATATTCCGGTAAGGTAGTGGGTTTCAACATCAAAAATAATATACAACCCAAAAATAACCAGAACGCCAAAAAGCACTTCATACCAGATGATCTTTCGGTTATAAAATAGGGGTTCCAGTAACGATGTGAAAAAAGCTCCTGTTGACAACACGGCAAGGGTTACAGATACATTGGACGCTTTAATGGCCGCAAAAAAGGTAATCCAGTGCAGGGCGATAATAAAACCTGCTAAGAAAAAGCCCATCAGGGTGAGTCTCGAAAATTTCAAATCGATTTTTTTCCAAAGAACAAAAAGGTATATCAACACCCAGGCTATCAACATGCGATACCACACCAGGGGTGTCGCTTCCAGCGTAATCAAAGCTCCTAAAACAGCTGTAAAACCCCATATAAAAACAATGAAGTGAAGGTGAAAATAATTGAGTAACTTATCGTTTTGAGACATATAAAAGGTAAATCGCTAAAATACCAAAAACCACATTGGGGAACCAGGTTGCAACAAGCGGGGAGAAATCTGATTGCTCTGCAAGGGTTCCAAAAACTTTATCAAAAAAAACAAAAACCATCCCGATGGTTATACCAATGGCTAGGTTTACACCCATCCCTCCCCTACGTTTCTTGGATGAAACAGCAACGGCGATGATGGTAAGGATATAAGCAGAAACCGGCAAGCTCCATTTTTTTTGACGCACCACTTCATAACGGTTTATATAAGAAGAGCCCCGAGCTTGTTCTTTTGCAATAAAATCGTTTAATTCATTGTAGTTTAGTGTTTCAGCAATATATTTAACCGGCGTTAAATCTTCCAT
>JBBDVI010000017.1:0-11182 GCA_040903465.1 Flavobacteriaceae bacterium | reverse complement strand
TTGATAATTGGTCTTATGCTCATCAAATTATCCGTCTATCTCCACCAGCAAAGGACAATGGTCACTATGCCTGGCTTCAGGTAATATAACGGCGCGTTTTAGTTTTTCTTGTAAGGAATCTGTCACCATATGATAATCAATGCGCCAGCCCTTGTTATTGTTGCGTGCATTGGCGCGGTAACTCCACCAGGTATAATTGTGCGGATCTTGATTAAATTCCCTGAACGTATCCACAAAACCGCTGTCTATAAAACGGCTCAGCCATTCCCGCTCTTCCGGTAAAAAGCCTGAGACTTTTGCGTTTCTGATGGGATCGTGAATGTCGATGGGTTTATGACAAATGTTGTAATCGCCGGAAATAAGGAGGTTTGGTATTTCTCTCCTCAGGTCTTTTGAGTATTCTAGGAAGTCATCCATATATTTGAATTTGAACCCCAGGCGTGCATCATTGGTGCCGCTGGGCAGGTACATGCTCATCACTGAAAGCCCGTCAAAATCAGCCCGGATATTCCTTCCTTCAAAATCCATATAATCGATACCGGTGCCAAATTCCACGTGATTTGGTTTTATTTTGGATAGTATTGCTACACCGCTATAGCCTTTCTTTTCAGCGGAAAGCCAGTAGTTAAATCCGTAGCCGGCATCTTCAAACATAGAAAGTTCCAGTTGTGACTGGTGGGCTTTGGTTTCCTGAAGGCAAATTACATCAGGGTCTGCTTGTTTTATCCATTCCAGAAATCCTTTGTTGAGCGCTGCCCTGATCCCGTTGACGTTGTAAGATATTATTTTCATTTTTTTTTTAGTGTAATTAAGAAAACCTCTTGGTTTTAATGTTCTTGCTTTAACTTCCTGCTAAAATAATTAATCCCTTACATTTACGGCAACAGATTGCAGCAAAGATTTCTATGCTTGTATCAATAAAATAAATATGCGTGCTTTTAGTTTAAGTAGTTGATGAAATATACGCTTTTCGCAGTATTATTTTTAACGGGAGGTTTTTGTTTTGCACAAGAAACCACAGGGAATTACCGCACTTCAAAAGTGGCGGTGAGTGATTCTATTGTGATTGACTCGGTGAGTATCAATCCAGCGCGATTTGAGATTTTTGATAAAAACAACATTCCCATAGATACTTCCGCTTATCGCGTAAACTTTGAAAAGGGGGTGGTTTATCTTTCGGAAGATGTTCAAAACACACAGGATACCCTTATCATCAATTACCTGAAATACCCTTCCTTTTTAACACGAAAGTACTCACTTCTTGACCGAAGCATTATTTCAAAAGGCACCGGGGCGATGGACCGTTTATACACCTTACAGGAATCCACCCGAACAAATACATTTACTCCCTTTGAAGGGCTCAACACCAGCGGGAGCATTTCGCGTGGTATTACCATTGGGAACAATCAAAATGCCGTTGTCAACTCTGAACTTGACCTTCAAATTACCGGAATGCTCAGTGAGAAGGTGGGCATCAGGGCTTCCATACAAGACGCCAATATCCCCATTCAGGAGGGTGGTTATTCCCAAAACCTGAATGAATTTGATCAGATTTTTATAGAGCTTTTCAGTGACAACTGGAGCATCAGGGCCGGTGATATCGACCTGGAAAACCAGAACAGTTATTTTGCCAGGTTTCAGAAAAAAGTACAGGGTATTGCTTTGACGGGTAAACTTTCCAAAGAAAACTCAGAAACTACAATGTTTGCTTCAGGGGCGGTGGTACGCGGGGTTTTTGCGCGCAGCACTTTTACAGCCCAGGAAGGCAATCAGGGGCCTTATAAGCTTGTGGGCCCCAATGGTGAGCTCTTTATTTTGATTGTCTCGGGCAGTGAGCGTGTGTTTGTCAATGGGGTGTTGGTGGAGCGTGGTGAAAACCGGGATTATGTAATAGATTATAACGCCGGTGAGGTGAAATTCAACCCCACCTATCCCATTACTTCAGATATGCGCATTGTGGTGGAATATCAATATACTGACCGGAATTATACCCGTTTTATAGGGTATGGCGGCGGCAATTATACTTCAGAAAAACTGGACATTGGTGCTTACGGCTATATTGAAAGTGATATTAAAAACCAACCGTTGCAGCAGAACCTTACGGAAGAGCAAGTTCAGGTATTACAGGATGCGGGTGATGACACCTCTCAAATGGTCGCGCCTTCTGCAGTTCCGGACAGCTATTCTGACAATAAAATTTTATATCGCAAAGAACTTTTTGAA
This sequence comes from Flavobacteriaceae bacterium, assembly GCA_040903465.1. GTDB lineage: Bacteria > Bacteroidota > Bacteroidia > Flavobacteriales > Flavobacteriaceae > Planktosalinus. Next base: position 8,959 of record JBBDVI010000017.1, on the reverse strand, counting down.
GGACAAGAAATTTTTGTGTTTTCAACAAATCCTGACGATGAATTGTTTCAGGTAAGGTTTTCGCTTGTTGGTGATAATGAAGGAAATTATGTGATTGCAGACAAAAGTGCCATCAACCGCATTTTTGAGTTTGTGCCTCCTGTCAACGGCATTCCGCAAGGAAATTATGCGCCAGTCATTCGTTTGTTTGCCCCTACGCAGATTCAGGTGGGCGGCGTAAACGGCACATACAGACCGACTGAAAAAACGACAGTAAGCTTTGAACTCGCTGCCAGCAAAGAAGACCTCAACCTGTTTTCTGATTTTGACAATGATGACAACAATGGTTTTGCCGCCCGTGTCCAGGCCCAGCAGAACATTATTAAAAGGGAAGAAGGTTTGAACCTCGACGGATATATGAATTTTGATTATGTGGATGAAAACTTCAATACCATTGAGCGTTTGTATAATGTGGAATTTGACCGTGACTGGAGTTTGGAAAATCCTGAGGGAAACCAAAGTTTTCTGGTCACAGGTTTGCAGTTAAGCGGTCCCAAACTGGGTTTTGCTTCCTATGAATTTCAAAAACTTGATTTTTCTGATGGGTTTACCGGAAGCCGGCATGTACTTGCTTCAGGAATTCAATTTGGTAATTCGCAGACCAATATTAACGGAAGTCTGCTAAACAATTCCAATCCTTTGCGCACTTCAGACTTTTTTAGATTAAATGCAAAGACTGTTTATGATTTTGGCAAAGCCTGGGTCGGTGCAAAAATTTCAGCAGAAGACAACCGGCAACGGTATAAAGTCAATGACAGTTTAACGCCCGGGAGCCAGAAGTTCTTTGGCTATGAAACCTTTGTGGGTGTGGGTGACAGTACCGGAGTATTTGTCGAGACCGGTTACCGCAACCGAGTCTATGACAGCATCAGGAATATGGAATTGCAACGGGTGAGTGAAGCGAATACTTTGTATTTAAAATCACAACTGCTTCAAACTGAAAACACGCAGCTCTCTGTTTTTGCCAATTACAGGGTTTTAAAAGACGCAGCAGGCATCAGGGAAGATGAGCAAAGTTTAAATAGCCGTGTTTTGTTCAACCAAAGTTTTTTTAATAAAGGGATTCAATGGAACACCACCTTTGAAACCAACAGCGGGGTGTTGCCTCAGCAGGAGTTTACATTTGTAGAAGTGGAGCCCGGGCAGGGAACCCACACCTGGAATGATTACAATGGAAATGGCATTCAGGATTTAGAAGAATTTGAGGTTGCACAGTTTCAAGATGAAGCCACATATGTGCGGGTGCTATTGCCCAATCAGGTATTTGTAAAAATTCACCAAAACAAACTTGGGCAGGTGCTGACCCTTAACCCGGGTAATTTTATGGAAAGAGGTGATTCAAAGTCATTTTTATCAAAATTCTACAATCAGACTTCTTATTTGGTTGACCGTAAAACCCGAAGGGAAGGCAGCACCTTTGATTTTAATCCCTTTCGCAGTGATGCAGAAAATCAACTGGGTCTCTCTTTAAACTTTAGGAATATTTTATTTTTTAACCGTGGGAAACAACGCTATACTACTAGTTATACCTACACCGCTTCACAATCAGAAAACTTGCTTTCTGTGGGTTTACAAAAAAATGAACTGGAAGCACACCAGTTAAATTTTACCCATAAATTTGCTGAAAGTTGGATTGTCAATCTTAAAGCTCAGGCCAGTGAAAACAAATCTGCTTCCGAAAATTTTGAACAACGAAATTTTACGATTGAAAATTATGATCTTGCCCCCAAGGTGTCCTATTTGTTTTCTGAAAACGCACAGTTCTCTGTCTTTTACCAGTTTTCAAACAAAGAAAACCTGCTGGGCGAGCGGGAAATCTTGGATCAACAAAAACTGGGTGCACTATTCACCTTCAACAAAGCCGAAAAATATGCCATAAACGGCGAGTTTAATTTTATAAATAATGCCTTTAATGGAAGTGCCTTTTCACCCGTTGCTTTTCAGATGTTGGAAGGGCTGCAGCCTGATAAAAACTTCACCTGGAGTTTATTGTTTCAACGGAGTATCACCAAGTATCTCGATGCCAATCTTTCTTATTTTGGGCGTAAAAGTGAGAACTCAAATACCATACATACAGGGAGCATACAGTTAAAGGCCTATTTTTAAAAAGAAAAGGCCCCATATAAAATGAGGTCTTCTAACTAAAAAAAATTGTAAGGGCTATTTTAAGAGTAATTTTTTTGTAGTAGCTCTGTTTGTTTGAGCATCAACAAGTTTTACAAAATACAATCCTGAAGTATTCTGAGATAAGTCAATTGAAAACAGGTTGTTTGCATTATCTCCTTTTGTAATAACCTGTCCAAGTACATTATATACTTCATAATTTAGCTCACTGCCGGATGTATTTGAAATATTCACTATACCGGTTGATGGGTTTGGATATAGCGCTATTTCTGAATCCAGTGAATTATCATTCAAGCTTAATATATTGAAATTGCTGAATTTTATTGTTTCACTTGCGTCAAAATCACCACCATCAATAATGATTGTACCGCCTGAGGTTTCCAAAGAATAGTTTCCATTTCCAACACTACAACAAATACCATCACCATAATCGTCAAAAATGGTAAATGTATAGCAATCATCAGAAGAAAGTGTAAAAGTTTCTTGGATGGTTTGTCCATCCTGACCCGGGTATGGTCCTCCGGAATATAAGGTTGTGCCGGCTGAGTTTACAAATTCCCACGTGGTTTCTTCAGGATAATTATCCAGTACAATTGTCATAAAGACTTGAGAAGTAACAAACTCTAATGGTGTTTCAAGATCTACATTAGCTTCATTATTTCCAGGAAATTCATCTGGATGTCCGTTAGGGTTTTCAAGAGTTGCTGTAAAAGTTCCATTTTGGTTAATTGTAATGGGGTTCAAAATTATTTCATCTTCTTGATTGGTAGCAAGGTTTCCAGTCCACTGTATAAGTGTAGGAGTATTACCATCCAGACTGTAATATACATCAGCAGAAACCAGTGTTTCTGATCCTAAATTCCTTATTGTAAGGATGGGTTCAATACTATTACTGCATAGTGTGGATTCTAAATTAGTTATTGATATGCCTCCATTATATTCAAGAAGTTCAAACGCGGGAAATGCGTCAAGTGAAACATCACCGTTACCCGTAGGGTCCAGCCAGTCTTCAAGACGCGTTGCCGGTGTTGTACCATCTGCCCACGATCTTCCGAAACGACCGTATTCATCCCATTGATTATTATCATTTGTACCTGAACAGGCTGCAGCACCTCGCCAAAGTTGCCCAACGATTTTTCCTTGGTCGTCAAAAAGTGGTGAGCCCGAAGAACCTCCTTCTGTTACACCCAAATCCCAATCGTAAATACGCCATACAGGTTCATTTCCGTTTTGGGTGAGTTTACCGGGTGCATCATCATCTACACAAACTTTCATAATATCTCCTGATGGGTGGTGTAATCCCCACGTTTTAGAAGGTATGGCATCACTTCTATCCCATCCATTCCAAACTACATCCCAGGCTCCTGGAATGGGGTTGTTAATTTCAACCAAACAGAAATCAGAGGATCCAACCCTTGACCTTAAAACAGCTCCACTCATCGTTTGAGTGGTAGATCCATTTGAACTGTTTTGTGTAGAGGCACAAACCGGGTCTGGACTGATCCAGTTAAATCTGAATGACCAAGTTGCCGGATTACTAAAGCAGTGATTAGCTGTCAAAATATAAGGTGTTTCATCATTTGAAGTATTGTTAATGAGAGATCCTGAGCAAAAACTGCTAGTGCCGCTCAATAAAAGTACTACCCCTTTTTTATTATGGTTTTTAAGGTCTTCAAAATCACCTATGGGACATTCCACATCGTGATTACAGTCACCGGAATCATTTAACCCTTTTTCAATTGCAAAATTACTTTGGGTTCTGTATCCGTGAACAACTTTTCCAATTTGCAGGATACCCTGCCCATTTACTTTTGCAGGTTCATAATACTCAATCCAAACGTCATCACCATCTACAAGCCAGGTACCTAATGTTCTTTCACTATTATTTTGGTTGTGATCATAAGCACCTAAGATATCTGACTTATCATCATTATATAAATAAATTTTACTACCTCTTGGAAGATAAAAATCTTGAAAGAGAAAGTTCATTGTTACTGCACCATTTGATTGATACCTTATTCTCCAAATACGGTCTCCATTATCAAGGTCTATCCATTCCCCTGCATTTTGAAGGGTATGGTTTACTGTAAATTCTTTTCCAAATCTCCACGGTCTATCTCCCTGACCATCGTAAACTGCATCTTCATCCTGTAATGCCTGAAGATCAAATTTTGGCATTTTAATACTCTCTATGCTTTTAACATTTTTCAATTTCCAGCTTTCAGGGGAACCGTCATTAGTTACTTGTGCCGAAGCAATAAATGCGCAACACAAAAACAGATACAATAGTGTTTTGTTCATTCTTTGTAGGTTTAAAATAAAAGTTCATCAAGTTTGAGCGAATATAATTTAAGGAATCACGAAATCAAAAAATAGTTTTATAAATTTGTGAAACTTTTGATTGCATATTATATGATCTCTTGCAACAGTAATAAATGTTTTAGAAGATAATAAAACAAACAACCCCCCATGAATTGATTGAATCCGGCTTTAAAAATGCAATCATTCTCCATTCTGATAAAGATGGTAATTGTCCTTATCTTTTGGCTTTAGATAATGAAGAGATGTTTTTTGACCCTATATCTAAAAAGCAAATAAAAGTCAGAAAATATTAAAGTTTGGGTAAAATGCCGGCCTTTGCGAATGTTCAACAGGTGTAAGAAATCCATTCCGGTTAAACTATAGAAATGAAAAAAGATTATTTTAAAGCATGGCTATAAAAAACCTGCAAAAATAATATTTTTGCAGGTTTCCATTTTAATTATATACTATTGCTGCCTTATTTGACAATTAATCTTTTCACCAGCCCTTGAGAGTCAGTTCCTATTCTGACAAGGTATACCCCTGAAGCAGCATATGACATATCCAAATCATAAGAATAATTACCGTTGTTATCTTCAAGGAGATTGTAAACTATTACTTGACCCTGAACATTGTAAAGTTGAAGAAAAACTTTACCTTCAATGTTTTGTGTGGTATTCAAAGTTGCATTGAACTGATTGTTTCCGTTGTTTACAATAATAAGCTCTGCATTTTCCAGGGGAATATCATTAATATTTAACACTTCGTGTAAAACAGATTTATTCATTTGGTCATTACCGGGTCCTTCATCACTTGTCAAATCTGTACCTGCTGTTATCAGATACGTTTCACCCTCAGTGCTTAAATCGGCTGTGGCGGTAAAAGTATATTGTAGATTTTGAAGCGGTTGAATGGTACCTGTAAAGGTTTCAACAATGTTTGCACCTCCATCAATGTTATAATAAACATCAAAATTACTCTGGGGATCAGTTCCAAAATTTCTAATTGTGACCGTGATCTCTTCATCTAGCTCAAGAGGTCCGTCTATTGGATTATCAATTGATATTACACCCATATCATCACTCGCGTCTGGTGCAATTCTGAAAGAACTGAGTATATTGCGCCTATTGTTGTTAAAGAACTCATTATTATTATAAAATGTTCTGCCGTCAGCAGGATCAACCACCGTATGGGAATAATCTGCGTAACGGGTGTTGGTATTTAGAGCTGTACTCAAACCTATTTGGGTTTCAGCCACAGTCATATCGCCTAACGGGTCATTTGCAAATCTTCCGGTATATTTAATCGAAATAAGCTCCTGTACATCGCGTGTTCCCACAGTGGAATATGCCATTCCTATATTTCCTTCTACATCAAGGGCCATACTCCCATTAAATGCACTCTTTTCTCCTGGAGAAGTATAGGTTCCTTCTTGATGAATGGACCAAGGTCCGCCATTAACATTCTGGCGCAACTCATACCATCTTATTCCAGCTTGGTTTGTACCACTGGTATTAACCCTTACTACGAAATTAAAAACTGCCGAATTATATGAAGGAAATTTTCTTAATTGTGCCTGATTCATTATCGTAGATTGCAATACATCAATGACAGCTCCACCTCCAGGCTGAGGTAAATTTGAAAAACCACCGCCATTAAACACACCGTTAAATGGAGATACAGGTATCTGAAATGCACTTGAAACCGAAGAGTTTACAGGAATATCCCAATCCACATCAACCGTCCATATTTTTAAATGGTCTGTGGCCACGCCCCCCCAGGAATCATCTTGTTGATAGACCACGGTTGCTTCGGTTTCAGGAAGATTGGATCCCTGAGCACTCAAAACTTGGGGGCTGTAAAAGCCAGCGGTTACAATGCCCGGTAAGGGGAATGCTTGAAATTGTGCGGCTTGCCCCAGCAACATTTTTTCTCTCTCTACAACAAACAATCTGTTTGAACTACCAATGTTTGCTGTTACATAATACCCATCATGCCAGATAGAGAATTTTGTATAATCAGGAAATGCCCCGGTATTGAATTGTCCTTGATATACATACCAACCGTCATTTATAGGGTCAGGTCCTTCTGACACGCCCACTTTAAACCCGTTTGGATTGCCACTAAATTCAGTAATGATAAATCTGTCTGCTTCATGATCATAGAGAAAGATAGGGTCTCCAAAAACATTACCTGAGAAGATTGTGCTTAAAGATGCTGAAGTAGTCAATGGGTTTAATGATTTGTCAAATATTCTAAATCCAACATTCCAGCCACCTATTACGTGATTAGGCCCCACTGCTATAGTAGGGTCAGTTGGAGTTGCAGGAGGCATATTATTTGCATCCGGGTTAACGTTAATGGGTACCCTACCTGGATACTTTGTTTGACCATCAACATTTTTAACCAAAGGATCAGGCATCCCATCAGTGGGCAATCCTTTTCCGGGAATCACATTATTAACGTGTTTGTGTTTTGGATTAATTTCCTGATTATCACCAAACAACCTTAACTCCCTGCCACTCAATCTATCAATAAAAGTACCGTCTTCAATTTGTTTAGCTATACTGGGAACATAGGTAGGAGTTGCATAAAAACCATGATCTGTCGGAGGATGTCTTTGGTTATCTTGCGCTGTTGATAAGGAAATCATACCTATCATCACAAAGATGCATAAGTAATAATTTAATTTCATAATATGTGATTTGAGTTAAAAATAATGAATTGAAAATAAGGTGGTAAAAATAAACAATGTTAAAAGATTCCGCATGGTTAGGTTTGTTAAAATCTTAATTATTTTAAAAAAAATGAGAATTCCTGTATCATATTACCGCGAAGTCATCCTTGTCATTCAAAAACTTCAATTGAGTTCTGTTTTTTCGTAAATGTTCTTTATCAATTGAAACAATTTTAATTATCTCATCTACAGAAAGTGGATCTGATATTAATTTGCCCAAAACGTCATACACGGCTGAGTGTCCCACATATTCATAGCCGGCACCATCTGTGCTCACACGATTTACACCTGCACAGTAAGCCATATTTTCTACCGCCCTCGCCTGCAATAAAATATCCCAGGCATTTACACGGGCTTTGGGCCAGTTGGCCACATAAATAAGCAAATCATAGTCTTCTGTATTGCGCGACCACACGGGAAATCTCAGATCATAACAAATCATCAGACAGATTTTCCATCCTTTGTAATCTATGATTACCTTTTCTTTGCCGGGGCTATATGTTCTCTCCTCTTTTGCAAGCGTAAAAAGATGCCGTTTGTCATAGTGCCCGATTACACCTTCAGAGGTTACAAAAAGCATCCTGTTGAAATAGTCTTCATTTTCCTGAATGATGACACTTCCTGTAATTGCCACCTTTTTTTCTTTTGCCAGAGTTTTCATCCATTCCACAGTTGGTCCATCCATAGGTTCTGCTAGTGGGGCTGCGTTCATAGTGAAGCCTGTGGTAAACATTTCAGGAAGAATAATCAAATCAACATTTTCTGAAATAGAACGGATTTTCTCTAAAAAATAAGCCCGGTTGGCTGCAGGGTTTTCCCATTCCAGCGGCGCTTGAATCAATGCCAATTTTAATGTTTCTTTCATAATTTTCTCAATATTTCTGTAGCTTGTTTGATAGTTTCTTCGGTTTTGGCAAAGCAAAATCTAAGAACTTTTGGGTCTTCCCCATTTTTACTGAAAACGGACGTGGGTATTGCCGCTACTTTGTGTTCTATGGTAAGCCGTTTTGCAAAATCCACATCGTTTTCATCTGTGATGTTTTTGTATGACAACAATTGGAAATAAGTTCCAGAAGCCGGGGTATATTCCCAATTGGAACCTTCAATTCCGTTTAAAAAAAAGTCTCTTTTCTGCTGATAAAACGCTGAAAGCTCTAAATAATTTTCAGGATTTTCAAGATATGTTGCCAGTGCATGCTGTATGGGACGGTTCACACAAAAAACATTGTATTGATGTACTTTTTGAAACTCGACCATCAGTTTTTTTGGCGCAACACTATACCCCATTTTCCAACCGGTATTGTGAAAAGTTTTTCCAAAAGAGGCCGTTATAAAAGAACGTGCTGCCAATTCCGGAAAGCGTGCTACACTCTGATGTTTTTTACCATCAAAAATGATATGTTCATAGACCTCATCACTTAGAATAAGAATGTTGGTATTCCTAACAAGTTCATGTAACTGCAGCATATCTCCTTCTGAAAGAATTGTTCCGCTGGGGTTGTGCGGACTGTTGATGATGATCATTTTGGTCGCCGGGGAAATTTTCTGTTTTACCTCTTCCCAATCAATATGATAATCGGGAGTTTTAAGAGTGAGGTTGACCGGTTTTCCCCCGTTGAGGATTACGGCGGGTTCATAACAATCATAGGCCGGTGTGAACATGATTACCTCATCCCCTTTTGAAATAAAAGTCGTAATGATGGTAAAAATTGCAAAGTGTGTTTTCTGTAAATGGATAGTAATTTGGATACTCTACCA
>JBBDVI010000016.1:0-11362 GCA_040903465.1 Flavobacteriaceae bacterium | reverse complement strand
CCTTTGTAAAGTTTTAAATCTTTAATCGCATCAGGGTTGAAAACAGAAAAGAACCCAAATAAATGTGAGTCACTGTAAAGTGTTGCTTCGTCAAGAAGAATGAGATTCTGATCTGCAGCACCGCCACGCACGTTAAATCCTGATGAACCTTCTCCTGCACTTGTGACCCCCGGCAATAGCGTGATAGCCTTAATGATGTCTGTTTCCCCAAGTACCACAGGTATTTTTTTTATGGTATTTACAGTGAGTGCGTTTACGCTCATCTGTGGGGTTTTTATATTCAGGCGTTCGACATCACTGGTAATAATCACTTCGTCCAGCGATTCAACCGATTCAGAAAGGGACAAATCAAGCCTGATGTTTTGATTGAGACTGATGGTTTTTGACTGGCTTTCAAACCCAAGATTACTAAAAATCACTTCATATGAGCCTTCAGGCAACGTGATGGAGTAAAAACCATATTCATTTGAGATCGTCCCTGCCTGAATTTCAGGAATGAGGATGTTTACGCCTATAAGGGTTTCTTTTGATGAGGATTCTGTAATTGTCCCGCTAAGGGTGTATCGTTCTTTTTTATCTTGCGAAAAAGCAAATGAGAAGATACATGACAGTAAAACAATCAGGTATTTCTTTTTCAAATCTTTTTTTTGTAAAAATATATTTTTTAAAACTTTCAAATGTTAATAAAATCCTATCGTTTTAAATGCCAGAATATTAATATTTTTGGCACGGGAATTGAAAACCCTAAAACAATAACCATAAAAACCAAATGTTATGAAAGCAAAACTACTATTTTCATGTTTATTTTTAATGTTGATTCAGTTTGTTCATAGCCAACATAGAAGCGCCAGCCTTGATGTGGATTTCTCACAAATAAATACACTTTACACTCTTCAAATAGGGAATGAATCTTTTCAGGCCAATCAAAGTCTTGTTATTGATGATCTGAGAAGCGGTTTTCATCCTGTTCAAATCTATGAATTAAGAGGAAACAGAAAGTATTTGGTTTACAACGGGGGAATAAACTTAGCTCGCAATGCCACTACTTTTACTTTTTTTAGAAATGGTAATTTTGAAGTGACCTTTATTGAACCTTTTATTATTGAAGAAGAAGTTGTGGGAATAGAAGTAATTCCTGAAGATCTTTTTTTCCAGTTGGAAAGTTCAGTCAAAAATGAATCCTTTGATTCCGGGAAAATTGAATTGCTTGAAACTACTATAAAGCACCATAATTTCAATTCTAACCAAATAAAAGAATTAATGACCTTACTGTCTTTTGACTCCGGAAGGGTGCAATTTGCAAAAGCAGCTTACACCAGGGTTGTGGATCCTGAAAATTATTTTCTGGTAAGAGAGGCGCTTAGTTACAGTAGTAGTAAATCTGAATTGACAGATTACATAAATTCTTTACCCGCGTATTAATTTTGGCTTTATAACATAAAAAAAGCTGTCAAAAATGACAGCTTTTTTCATTTTAGGCAGTGATGCTTTTTATAATATCATTTAAGGTTTTACTAGGTCTTAAAATGGTATCTGTAAGAGCATTATCAGGTTTATAATACCCACCAATATCAACAGGTTTTCCCTGAACTGAGTTTAGCTCATTAATAATTGCCACTTCTTTTTCCTTCATTTCAGAAACAATTTTGCCAAAGAGCATTTGTAAGTCTTTATCCTGTGATTGTTTTGATAGAGCCTCTGCCCAGTACATTGCCAGATAAAAATGGCTGCCGCGGTTATCCAGTTCACCGGCCTTGCGCGAAGGCGATTTGTCATATTCAAGATAACTTTCTGTAGCTTCGTCAAGCGCCTCTGCAAGCAGCAGGGCTTTTTTATTGTGATCAACTTGTCCTAAATGCTCTAGCGAAACGGCGAGAGCTAAAAACTCACCCAATGAATCCCAGCGCAGATGGTTTTCTTCCAAAAGCTGTTGTACGTGTTTGGGAGCAGAACCTCCGGCGCCTGTTTCAAACAAGCCTCCACCATTCATCAAAGGAACAATGGAGAGCATTTTAGCGCTGGTTCCCACTTCCAGGATGGGAAATAAATCGGTTAAATAGTCACGAAGCACATTTCCTGTAACCGAAATGGTGTCTTTTCCTTCTTTTATTCTTTTTAGGGAATAGAGGGTTGCCTTTTCAGGAGACATAATTTGAATGTCAAGTCCAGTAGTGTTATGCCCTTTTAGGTATGTGTTTACTTTTTCAATCAACTCAGCATCGTGTGACCTGTTTTTGTCCAACCAAAAGATTGCCGGATTTCCGGTTGCTTTTGCCCTGTTAACAGCGAGTTTTACCCAATCCTGAACTGGTTCATCCTTTACAGTACACATTCTCCAGATATCTCCTTCCTCTACGGGATGTTCTATTAAAACCACTCCTTTTGAGTTGATGACCTGCACTTTACCTTTTGACTCAATTTGAAAAGTTTTGTCGTGTGAGCCATATTCTTCTGCTTTTTGCGCCATAAGACCCACATTGGAAACACTTCCCATTTTGGTGGGATCAAAAGCACCATTTTCTTTGCAGAAATCTATGGTTGCTTGATAGACTGAGGCATAACTGCTGTCAGGAATTACGGCCTTGGTGTCTTGAGGTTTTCCTTGAGCATTCCACATTTTTCCTGAGGTGCGAATCATAGCCGGCATAGAGGCATCGATAATCACGTCACTGGGCACATGTAAATTTGTAATGCCTTTGTCTGAATTGACCATGGCAAGCGAAGGACCGTCATTAAAACATTTTTCGACGGTATTTAAAATTTCTTGCTTGTTGTTTTGAGGTAATGTTGCAACTTTGGAAACAAGGTCCCCAAAACCATTGTTTGTGTCAACACCTATTTCGTCGAGTAATGAAGCATGTTTTTCAAAGACTTCCGCAAAATAGGTTTTAACGGCAAGCCCAAAAATAATGGGGTCTGAAACCTTCATCATTGTTGCTTTCATATGCAATGAGAACAAGACTCCTTTGTCCTTTGCATCCTGAATTTGCTCTTTTAAGAATGATAAAAGGGCTTTTTTGTTCATCACACTTGCGTCAATAACTTCACCTGACAGGACTTTCACCTCATTCTTTAATACTGTGATATTTCCATTTGCATCAGTATGTTTTATTTGAAGGGCGTCATTTTGAGGAAGCGTCATTGATTTTTCATTGTGAAAAAAATCACCTTCTTGCATTGTTGCAACGTGTGATTTGGAATCACTGCTCCAGGCACCCATGGAGTGCGGGTGTTTTTTTGCGTAATTTTTCACGGCTTTTGGAGCTCTCCTGTCTGAGTTTCCTTCACGAAGTACCGGATTAACGGCACTTCCTTTTATCTTATCGTAACGCAATTGTATTTCTTTTTCTTTATCTGTTTTGGGTTCTTCAGAATAGTCAGGAATGGCATATCCTTTTTCCTGAAGTTCCTTGATGGCTGCTATGAGTTGTGGTACAGAAGCACTAATGTTGGGTAATTTAATAATATTTGCTTCAGGAGTTTTTGCAAGGTTTCCAAGTTCTTCAAGGTCATCGCTAACTATTTGATCTTCTTTTAAAAAATCAGGAAATTTTGCTAAAATTCTTCCGGCAAGGGAGATATCCCTGGTTTCGAGTTGAATTCCGGCCGGTGCAGTAAATGCCTGAACGATGGGTAGAAATGAATATGTTGCTAAAGCCGGGGCTTCATCGGTTTTGGTGTAGATAATCGTTGATTTTTTAGTCATACAGATATGTTTAAATAGAGTGCAATTAATTCTTTTGTGTGATTGATGCTGAAAATCCACGAATTGCAAATATACATATTTGAAGTGCTTTTTGAAAGTAACCGTAAGCTATAATTTTGATGTAACAAGGAATGGAGATATAGAAAATGACAAAAGCCATCCGCCTCGAAAGGTGGATGGCTTTCTTGAAAATAATTCGTTACCGACTAATCTTTCGATTACGAAGACAGGATTATTATGGGTCCTGTGTCGTGAATTACCTCACTGGATTTCAGACAGTGGTTTTGCACAGTTTTGAAGCTGCTTAAAACCAGTCATCATCCTAACTTTTGCATTCTAGTACTGATGTATGTTTATGAAGACATAAACAGTATTTCAAACAAATGACAAAAGTTAATAAAGTACATTTCTTTACCTTAAAATACAATCAATTTAGTGTTAACTGCTTCGAGCTGTAATTTAAAAATAAAATAATCTTTGCCGATCAATCTTTCGATTGCAGAGACAGGGTTATTACGTATCCTGTATCGTGAAATATTTTATTTGAATCAAGTCACAACTAGTGAGGTTCGTCCTAAGACTAACTCTGTGTAACTATCATCGACACTTTTATATTCTAATGCTGGTTCCTTGTTCCGAAAAACACGGTTAGCACTTCAGGCAAATAATAAAAGCTATGGTAAAGAACGTTGCTTTATATCAAAATCCAATCAATTAAGTGTTAACTGCTTTGATTTGTAATTATTGATATTCAAATATAGCACCTGATTTTTAATGTGCAAGTTTTTTAGCTGTTTAGAAATCAACAATTTATCCACGTGACTTATTAACAATAGTTCATAAAAAAAGCCTCGCAGAACGAGGCTTTGATTTTGTTGTGTTTAAAACAAAAATTAGTTTCTTCTTTCTTTAATTTTTGCCTTTTTACCGGTAAGTTCCCTGAAGTAGAAAATACGTTTTCTTCGAACATTACCTTTTTTATTTACTTCAATTTTTTGCAATGTCGGAAGGTTGATAGGGAAGATACGCTCTACACCTACGGTTCCTGACATTTTTCTGATGGTGAAAGTTTGTGATGCTCCGGTTCCTCTCAATTGGATAACCACACCTCTAAAGAACTGGGTTCTTGTTTTTTCACCTTCTCTAATTTCATAATACACAGTGATGGTGTCACCGGCACTAAACGTTGGGAATTCTTTTTTTGTGATGAATTCGTCCTGTACAAATTTTACTAAATCTTCCATTGTCTTGTTAATTGGAATTACATCAGAGCAACATTCACGATTTTCGCCAGAGGTTGAAACGATGGTGCATCGTCTAAAATGCGGGTGCAAATATAATTAAAAAAATAGTTACAATCCATATTAAATAGTTTTTTTACAAGGAAGTTTGTGATAATCCCCAACTACTATATTGGTATTGTGCTAAGAGGTTGGATGTTTTGGATATTGTTTTGGTCCAGTTGAAATTGATACAAACCTGATTCGCCTATCAATATCATTAAATCATCACGGATGATCAAATCAAAAGCAGTCCTGTTTACTGAACTGACAAGTATTGCGTTTTCAGGGTTTGAAATATCAAATATTTTTACTTCATCATCACAAACAAATAAATAGTTGTGAAACAATGCCAGACCTTTGGGCTGCGTTAAATTTCTGCTTGAAATCAATACCGGCTCAACAATATTTGTAATATCATAAATCTCCAGTAAATTGATATCATTGCCGCATAACGTATTGGAGTGAAGGGTCACAAAGGCATGCGTCTCATTGGCAATCACAGGATCACAAGCAGTAAAATGCTGAACATCTGAAAGGTAGTTTGGCAGTTCCGGGTTTTGAATCCCATAAATATACATTCCGTTTCTGGAACCAATGTATAAGTATTCTTTGTAGTTAAACAGGGTTTCTATTTCAAATCCAATGTTTATAGAATTTACCTGTACCGGATTTTCGGGATTAATAATGCTGTACACATTTAAGTTTGTTTGATCTACGGTGTACAAATAATTATTGACCAGGGTAAACCTGGCTAAAGATCCGCCTTGTCCGTTATTACTGCCGTCAAAAGAAGCGTTTACAGAATCTGAATCTGAAGAGCAACTCATTAAAAGAAGCAGCAATGCGATGAATATATAGTTTTTCATTTTCTAAAGTTTATTGAACTAATTGATAACCAATAATGATTTCACCTGCTTCAGTGGGAAAATAAAACCCGTCAGGAAAAAAAGACATTGAATCAGGAAAGGTATTGACCACCCTTTTGGTGATTTCAACGGTCATATGCTCTGTACTTGAAACAATTGCAATTAAATCAGGCCCGTTATTACTGTAAATAATATTGTTTTTTATTGCTAAATCTGTTGATGCGAGTACTTTTAAAAACCCAATATTTTCAGGTGTTTCTGGATTTGAATTATCAAAGACATGAAAGCCTTCGTGAACTTCATTTATAAACAGCAGATGGTCTTTAACGTAAATTTTACCGGAATTTACTATTGCCCTTGGCGGAAGAAACTGCGTGGTGTTTTCAAATTCATTTCTGGGCATTTTGATGGGTTCATATGCAGATTGATGTGGCTCAAAAGGAATGTCATCATCGTTTCCAGAATAGATGCAGGATGTAACGAGTGTTGCCAAAAGCAAAAGTGAGATGATTTTTTTCATTTTTATACTGTCTTTCTTTAGATGGTAGATGCTAAAAATGAGTATGGGTTGCTTGTGGTAAAGAAAATATATTAATTTAATAAATCGGGCCTTCTTTCCTTGGTGCGCTCATACGATTGTTCTTCACGCCATTCTTCAATTTTAGGTGTGTTGCCGCTCAATAAAATTTCAGGAACCTTCCAGCCTTTGTATTCTGACGGGCGCGTGTAAATGGGTGGAGCCAGCAAATCATCCTGAAATGAGTCTGTCAAAGCACTTGCCTCGTTTCCTAAAACACCGGGAATCAATCTGATTATAGTATCACATAATACTGCTGCTCCCAGTTCGCCGCCACTCAGAACATAATCACCAATCGAGATTTCTTTCGTAATAAAATGGTCCCTAACGCGTTGGTCCACACCTTTATAATGGCCGCAAAGAATGATCAGGTTTTCTTTCATCGACAGCTGGTTTGCCATGCGTTGTTGTAAGGTTTCTCCATCAGGGGTCATGTAGATGACCTCGTCATAGTTGCGTTCACTTTTTAATTGGGTGATGCATTTGTCAATGGGTTCAATCATCATGACCATTCCGGCGCCACCGCCATACTGGTAATCGTCTACTTGCTTATAATTATCAGTCACATAATCCCTTAAATTATGAAAATGGATTTCCACAAGTCCTTTTTCTATGGCCCTCTTTAGAATAGAAGCTTCAAAGGGGCTTGTGAGTAGTTCCGGTAAAACGGTGATGATGTCTATGCGCATTGTTGTTTGTGTTGCTGATGCACCTCAAAAGTAAAAAGAGAAGTGATTGAATGTTCCTGCAAATTTAGGGTTATAATTTTAATTTTTTCACTGGGAATAAAAAAACCACTTTAGATGGCTCCAAAGTGGTTTTTTAAGCTGTTTGTCATTTCTGTTAGTAATAAGTATACCTTCTTACTTTTGAGATATATTTTGCCAAGCGGATAACCTGATGACTGTAACCATATTCGTTATCATACCAGACATAAAGTACAACATTGGTGCCTGCATCGTTTACAATGGTGGCGTTGCTGTCAAAAATTGCAGGTGCTGAAGTGCCAACTATGTCGCTGGAAACAAGCTCGTTGTTTAAAGAATATTTGATCTGCTCAACAAGATCTCCTTCCAGGGCATATTTTTTAAGGGCGGCATTAACGCCTTCAACAGAAGTTTTTGTTTTAAGCTCTAAATTCAAAACCACAAGCGAGCCGTTTGGCACAGGAACCCTGATAGCATTTGAAGTAAGCTTTCCGGCTAAATCAGGCAAAGCTTTCGCGACAGCGCTACCGGCACCGGTTTCTGTGATGACCATATTCAATGCAGCAGCACGGCCCCTTCTGTATTTGCTGTGCATATTATCAACCAGATTCTGATCGTTTGTATAGGCGTGTATAGTTTCAAGATGTCCCTGCACAATACCAAAAGTGTCTTCAATTGCTTTTAAAACAGGCGTAATAGCATTTGTTGTACATGAGGCTGCTGAATAAATATCAACTTCGTCAGGCTTGTAATTGTTTTGGTTCACACCGTGAACGATGTTGGGCACACCTTTTCCAGGAGCTGTGAGCAAAACTTTTGCGGCACCATTTGATTTGAGATGACGGCTTAGCGCGGCTTCATCTCTAAAGGCTCCTGTGTTGTCAATGACAAGCGCGTTATTAATGCCATATTTTGTGTAATCGATATCTTCGGGAGCATTTGCAGAAATTATATGAACAGTGGTCCCGTTGATGATTAGAGCGCTGTTTTCAAGGTCTGTTTGAACGGTCCCCGGGAAATCTCCGTGCACAGAATCATATTTTAAAAGAGAGGCTCTTTTTTCAAGAACAGTTTGGTCAATAGTGCCACGTGTTACGATTGCTCTTAAACGTAGTTGATTTCCTTTGCCTGTTCTGGCCATCAATTCCCTGGCTAACAATCTTCCAATACGTCCAAAACCATACAATACAACATCCTTGGGTTGTTTGTTTTCATAATTGCTTGCATCTTTTAATTTGTCTGATACAAAAGCAAGGGCGTCACTGTATTTGTCATCTTCAAGGTGAAACTCATAAGTGAGTTTTCCGATGTCGAGTTTTGCAGGTGGGAGGTCAAGCATTTTAATGGCTTGGGCAATTTCGACAGAGTCAAATATTGAAATGGGTTTTTGGACAAATTCACCGGCATATTCGTGTAAGTTTAAAATTTCACTTACGTTTCTGTCAATGAGTTGGTTTCTGAACAAGACCAATTCGATAGATTTGTCATACCAAAGGTCACTGATAATTTTAATAAATTCTACCGAAGCGCGTCTTCTGTCGGCCTGAAAAGAAAGTTCTTTTTCATAAACTTCTTGATAACTCATAGCGTGTTTTGTTTAATGGTTTAGGTGTATTGAATGTTTTGCAAAAATAGTTATTTCAAACGTTTTAGTAAAGAATAAAGCTAAAAATATATACCCCTTTGATATTTGATTTTCAAAGGGGTATATTTATCAAAAAAGTTTATTATTTATCTGAAAATAAAAGTGTTTGTTTCTCCTTTTTGATCAATAAAGGTCACCTTTAGCGGTGTATTGCTATTGTGTCTGGCCATAATATTTTTGACGTCATCAATATCCTTTATTTCCTGGTCGTTGATTTTTGTAATAACAATTCCGGTAAGGTTGTACTGGGCCATTTCACGGCTGGTGGGTCTGGTTACCATCACGCCATTTTTGGCACCCATTTCCCGAAGCTCTTTTGAGTTGATATTCTTAACCTCGAGCCCGAGACTTGAGATTTCATATGTTTCAAGTTTGACAAGTGTTACGGGAACGATTGTTTCTTTTCCGTTTCTTTCCAGTGTGACATTTACAACGTCATTTGGTCTTTTTGCACCTAAATAGCCAGCCAGATCAGAATATTTTGTCACGCGTATGTGATCAAGCTTTTTGATGATATCACCCTTCTTGATTCCCCCCAGGTCAGCACCGCTTCCTCTTTCGATGTCTGCTACATAAACACCTTGTATGGCATCAACACCCAGTTCTTTTGCTTCGTTTGAGTTTGTATTAAGGACTTGTATTCCTAATATGGCACGTTGTACATTTCCAAACTCAAGAATGTCTTCAACTACTTTTCGGGTAATATTTGAAGGGACTGCAAAAGAGTAGCCTATATAAGCACCTGTTTGTGATGAAATGGCAGTATTGATTCCCACCAACTCTCCGTTAACATTCACCAGTGCACCACCACTGTTACCACGGTTCACGGCAGCATCTGTCTGAATGAATGACTGCGGGTTGCCGTCAAATTCACTTAGGTTACGGGCTTTGGCACTTACAATTCCTGCAGTTACCGTTGAAGTCAAATTAAAGGGGTTTCCCACTGCAAGCACCCACTCACCAATTTTAATGCTGTTAGAATCTGCAAAGGGTACATAGGGCAAATCTTCTTCGGTGTCAATTTTAAGAAGAGCAATATCTGTTTTTGGGTCTGTGCCCACAAGTTCTGCGTGGTATGATTTGTTGTCGTTCAAAACCACTTCAATTTGCGAGGCGTTGTCAATCACGTGATTGTTTGTCACTATATAGCCGTCTGGTGTAATGACTACACCACTACCTGAGCCCACAACTTCACGTTGTTGACCACCTCCATAGAGGTACTCAAAAATATTGCTGGGTCTGGTGGTTGTGGTTCTGTTTTTTATGTGAACCACGGCGTTTACTGTCTTTTCGGCAGCGATTGTAAAATCGAGATTGGTGCCGTCAACAAAAGTAGGTGAGGTGTATGACGTGGGGATTAATGAAGCTGTTTCCTGAGTATTGAAATTATAACTTGAATTGTCTTCAACAAAATACTTGTATCCGCCCAACGTGAGAACACCTGAAAAAAGAGCGATAATAAATAGACTTGCGTATCTTTTCATAGTTCGAAATTTTAAAATGTTTTTAGTGGTTTTTGCGTAAAATTAAATGATTTGCTTTGTTCATAAAATGCCTTTAACGAGCATTTAACAACCGAAATTACCAAGAAATAATGCTACCTTTGTGCCATGCAATTTACTTTTTATAAATACCAGGGTACAGGTAACGATTTTGTAATTATCGATAACCGTCAGGATATATTTTTCAAAAATGATACCAAACTTATAGCTCATATATGTGACCGAAAATTTGGCATTGGTGCAGACGGTCTGATTCTTCTTGAAAATCATTCAAAACTTGATTTTAAGATGGTTTATTACAATGCAGACGGCAACCAAAGTTCTATGTGCGGCAACGGTGGAAGGTGTCTGGTGCATTTTGCAAAGTTTCTGGGAATTATTACTTCTGAGGCCACTTTTGAAGCTATTGACGGAGACCATAGTGCAAGCATTACTGAAGAAGGAATGGTATCATTAAAAATGAATGATGTACACGAAATAAACAGTGATAAAGATTACATCTTTTTAAACACCGGCTCACCGCATCATGTTTCGCTTTGTGATGCCCTGGACACTTTTGATGTACATGCTGAAGGAGCAAAATTACGTCACAATCTTTACGGCGAAGAGGGAGCCAATATCAATTTTGTAAAACCTTTGAAAGATAACAATTTTGCCGTGCGCACCTATGAGCGTGGCGTGGAAGCAGAAACACTTTCGTGTGGAACTGGAGTTACTGCAGTTGCACTAGCAATGCATCACAGTGATAAAACCCAAGCAGAAGAAGTTGTGCTGCACACACCGGGAGGTCAATTAAAAGTTTCTTTTCAGAAAACGGATACAGGCTATAGCGATATTTATTTAACTGGTCCCGCGGTGCAGGTATTTAAAGGTACATGGTCATGATAAACGGAAAAAAAATATTACTGAGAGCCCTTGAGCCCGAAGACCTTGATTTTTTATACACACTGGAAAACAATCCAAATTTCTGGGAATACAGTGCTACCCAAACCCCTTATTCGCGTTTTGTTTTAAAGCAATATCTTGACAATGCTTTTCGTGATATTTATGAAGTCAAACAACTGCGATTGGTGATT
>JBBDVI010000015.1:0-11621 GCA_040903465.1 Flavobacteriaceae bacterium | reverse complement strand
GTTCCTTATAACCCTGTACCCCTTGACGAAGCTACAGCCGGTGGAGTAAATCAAGCGTATGCTCAATATAACGGTGGTCTTTTACAGGCTGAAGCAGCTCAACTAATTACATCTGAAGAAAGAGAAGCCAGAACAATTAACTTTTCAGCCGGCCAAAATGCCGTTGTAATCGAAGATGAATACCTTACAGACTTATCTGCATTAGGACTACCCTCATACAGACAAACGACTGCAGATGATCTTATAGTTTTACCTGCTGCCTCATTCATAGGCACTGTTGTAAATAACAACCCACAGTTAATCAACGGTGTTACGGTTCCTCTGGGAGATCAATGGGTTCTTGTTGTTGAAGAGCAAGAAGATGTAACCACAGCTACTGCCGAATTTAATTCAATTATTGAAGCAGTTGCTTTACAAAACGAACTTGCATTTGTAGATGCTTTTACCATTCTAAACGAAGTATCAACCGGTGCTGAATTTGATGAATTTGTATTAAACTCAAATCTTGTTACAGGAGGCGCTTTCTCATTGGATGGCGTTCACCCAACAGCAAGAGGTTATGCTTATTTGGCAAATAAATTTATAGAAGCCTTGGATGATGCCTATGAAACCAAACTTCCAAAAGTAAACGCCAGTGATTACAATCCCTTTTACTCTCCAGAATTATAATTGTTTTTAATGTTATAGATAAAAAGCCCGTTTTCACGGGCTTTTTTTATTCCAATATAAAGGTTTCGTTTAATGTCCAGTTTGCCCTCACCTCGAGCAGTGTTGGAAAATAGACAACTTCTTCCGGCTGGCGACGTTTTAAAAAGTCACCAGTGTCCCATATTCCATTTGCATTCGTATCATAAATAACCCGGACATTATAGTTGGCCGGGGGTATGTTTTCAAATTCAAAAACGGTTTGCTCTTCTTTTGCATACATTTCCTTAGTTACAATCCCTCTTTCAGTGACCAGTTGTACGATTAACGGATAAGATTTTGCACTTTCGATATTAAAGGATAAAAAACCATAATCTGCAGTTGTGCGGGTATTGACTTTATATGAAAGTGTGTCATTTGATTGCCCAAAAAAATCAGTTACAGCTCCAGGAAATATGGTGAATGTATAAATCTCTCTTTCTGCTTTGTCAAAATCAACGCGCAATACATTGGTTCTTTCATCCAAACTTATTTGAAAATCAAGCGTAAGGGAATCTTTATTAATTAACTTCATCTTTTCTTCTTCAACTGAAGCAATGGGGGTATTTACTATTAGTTCCAGTGTTTCATCAAAAGCAATTGTACCTGTTTTAACAGCACTTATGCTCAAGCTATCAACTTGATCGTCCTTCATTCGCACACTTAATGTATCACTAAATGAATTGTTTGTAACTTTAAAAAGCAACGAATCTGATTCAATCCTGGGTTTAAACCAATAGTAAAGCGAATCCCTTTCAGGATCTTTTGTGATTTTATATTCAAAATCCTGAGGAGTTTGGCTCAGAATTTCGATATTTATCGAATCAGCTCTTCCTTCATATCCAAACAATACTTTTTGACTGTTCTGCAAAGAGGGCCTGGACATATTGAACGCCGGGATTTCCTTGAATAAATTTAAATGAAAAGTAGTGTCTGTGGGAATATCTATATATGCATCAACAAAACCAATTTTATCAGTCTTAGGCTCAAACATATAGTTGTTGTTATTGTCTTTTAAACCAATGAGAAGATATTTTCCGGGTTTGATGTTTTCGACTGAGAAAAACTCAGGGCTTCTCAATGTGTTTGAAACGTAATAGGGCTTTTTATTATATATGGTAGAATCTGTAAAATTTTCATCCACTTCATAAAGCATGACAGTTACTGCTTCTTCCGAAAGAGGTTTTAAGGCATCACTAACGGTTCCCAAAACTTTGAGGCTATCAATATAAGTGCCGGTTGAAAAAACATATTTATAAAACTCAAAGGGGTTTTCTTCATTGTTGTCAACAATACTATTTCCAAAGTTAATACTGTATGTTGTGTTTTCCTTTAGAGTATCAGTAAAAACAATTTTTATATACTTAGATGTACTGAAAGGAGTAATAACCGGGGCATTTTCTAGGGGTGGCGAGATAATTAGTTGTTGCTGTAAATCCTTCAGTTTGATATATTCATCAAAGTAAATTCTTATTTCGTCGCTATCAAAATTGGTTGAATAGTTCTCAGGCGCAGATCTCACGATAACTGGCGGGATGGAATCTCTTAACCCTCCTTCGGGATTTCCTCTTTTTGCACAATCAACAAAAGACAAGGAAAGTAATAAGATAAAAATAAGGTATAAAAATTTGCCTTTCATATTGCAAAGATGCAAAAAATAATAATGTAGCATCGTTGACAATAACGAATTAAACAGCTTTATTTTGTTATGGCAATGGTAGCAAAACTTAGCTTCACATTTTGTGCTTTTAAAAGTTTTGAAGAGCAGGCTTCCAGTGTAGCTCCAGTTGTAATGATATCGTCAACGAGAAGTAGGTGCTTCCCGTTTATTTTTTCTATGTTTTGGCAAATAAAAACTTCTTCTTGACTAAAAATTCTTGAAATTTTTTCTTTAAAGACCTGTGATTTTGTGGGGGTGATTTTTACTAAAACATTATCAATATAAGGCACATCAAGTGCTGATGCTATTTCTTTCCCAAAACCTGCTACTTGATTAAAACCCCTTTGTTTTAATTTCTTTTTATGTAATGGCACGGGAATGACGGCATCAATATCGCTATAAGCCTTGTTTTCCCTTAATTCCTCCCCAAGCCAGGATCCAAAAATATAACCCAATTTTTCAACACCCCTGTACTTCAAAGCGTGAACAAATTTTTGTGTTAGCCCGTTTTTCCGGAAGTATAAAAGGGCTGTTGCATTATCTACCGGCACACGACCATAGAAGAGTTTGAGCATTTCATCACTTCCGTTTTTATGAAAAGAAGCCAAGGGTAATTCATGCCGGCATTGAACACATATTTCTTTATCGTTGCCCAGCAGTTCGTTGTGACAACCACGACATAAATTTGGGAAAAATAGATTTAACATAAAATTTATACTATTTATACTTTTTTAAACATATATATCTAAATTGTTAAATTACTTTAGCACAACCTTAACAACATATTAATTCAAATCTAACCAATATGGAAACAGAAAACAATAATTCAAAACAAAAATGGCTCATTGGGATACTTGCAGTGCTCTTGATAGCTCTCACAATCTTTACTATTAAGCTTTATAATGACTCGCAGGAAACCGCCACCAATCTGGAGATTCAAAAAATGGATATTGAAGAAGAGCTTGAAGAGCTTTTGGTGAATTATAATATTGCTATTGAAGATAACAATTCAAAGGACAGGGATTTGCTTGCCGCCCGTGAACGCATTGAAATTTTATTGGATTCTGTTAAAGATTCTCAGGCAAATCTCGATTTAATAAGACGCTACCGCGTTGAGGTCGGAAAATTGAAAACCGAAAGGGACCAGCTTTTCAGAAGGGCAGATAGTTTGCAACTAGCAACCCAAAGGCTCACAATAGAAAGAGACAGCACTTCAAGTGTACTCGATGAAACAGTCAAAAGAGTTGACTCAATTTCCATTCAAAATGAAGCTTTGGCTAAAGTGGTTGAAAAAGGAGCGGCTTTGAAAATTTCGCGCTTAAAAGCGGAAGGCGTCCTCGTTAGAAACAGTGGTAAAATTGTAGATACAGACCGTACACGAAGAGCTGATAAAATAAGAACCTGTTTTACCATAAATGCAAACGAAATTGCTGAAAAAGGAGATAAAATACTCTTCATTCAAGTTATTAACCCAAAAAACAATGTCATTGGTGAGAAATCAACCGTAAATTTTGAAGAGAATGTTTTGACTTACAGTGCCACTTCAAGCGTCTTTTACGAAAATCAAGACCTTGATGTTTGTGTACTGGTAAATGTACTAGAAGAGGATTTGATTGAAGGCAACTATGCAATCAATGTATTTGACGGGCCAAGGCTTGTCGCTTCCTCAACCCTGCAGCTAAAATAATTTACAATATAATCAAAAATAAAAACCACTATGTCGTGTTACATAGTGGTTTTTTTTAATTTTGCTGAATGATAAACAAAGACGAACATTTCAAGAGAGTCATTTCGCATGCAAAGGAATATGGCTTCATCTTTAGCTCCAGTGAAATTTATGACGGTTTAAGTGCTGTCTATGATTATGCCCAGAATGGTGTGCTCCTTAAAAACAATATTCGCAACTATTGGTGGCAAAGCATGGTGCAAATGCACCAAAACATTGTGGGCCTTGATGCCGCAATATTAATGCACCCCACAACCTGGAAGGCTTCAGGACACGTTGATGCTTTTAACGACCCGCTCATTGACAACAAAGACTCAAAAAAACGCTATCGCGCTGATGTACTAATTGAGGACTATGCTGAAAAGTTACATCAAAAAGCACTCAAGGAAATTGAAAAAGCAAAAAAACGCTTTGGCGATGCCTTTGATGAAGCACAATTTGTAGCCACCAATGACCGTGTCATCAGATACCGCACACAACAAAGAGAGATTGTGGAGCGCCTGGCAAAATCACTTGAAAAAGAAGACCTTGCTGATGTAAAAGCCCTCATAGAAGAGCTTGAAATCGCAGACCCTGAAACAGGCTCCAAAAACTGGACTGATGTCAAGCAATTCAACCTTATGTTTGGCACAAAACTGGGCGCCTCTGCAGACTCTGCTATGGATTTATACCTCCGTCCTGAAACGGCACAGGGTATCTTTGTGAACTTTTTAAACGTTCAAAAATCCGGTAGAATGAAAATTCCCTTCGGGATCGCGCAAACCGGAAAAGCTTTCAGGAATGAAATAGTCGCCAGGCAATTTATTTTCAGAATGCGCGAATTTGAACAAATGGAAATGCAGTTTTTTGTGCGCCCAGGTGATGAATTGAAATGGTATGAACACTGGAAAGAAAAGCGTTATAAATGGCATTTATCGCTTAACCTTGGGGAAGAAAATTACCGTTTTCACGACCACGAAAAATTGGCACATTATGCCAATGCCGCAACTGATATTGAATTTGACTTTCCGTTTGGCTTCAAAGAACTGGAAGGAATCCATTCACGCACAGATTTTGATTTAAAAGCCCACGAAATATTTTCAGGTAAAAAATTACAGTTTTTTGATCCTGAATTGAATAAAAACTATGTTCCCTATGTGATTGAAACCTCTATAGGCCTTGACCGGATGTTTCTTGCTGTTTTCAGCAAAGCACTTGAAGAAGAAACCCTTGAGGATGGCAGCAGCCGTATTGTTCTAAAAATTCCTGCAGTTCTGGCACCCACTAAAGCAGCCATTCTACCCCTTCTAAAAAAAGATGGCCTTCCTGAAATTGCTCAAAAAATTGTTGAGGATTTGCAATGGGATTTTCAAGTTGCTTATGATGAGAAAGATGCTATTGGCAGGAGATACAGGCGTCAGGATGCTTTGGGAACCCCATTTTGTATCACTGTAGATCACGACACCATTTCAGATAATACTGTAACCATCAGGTTTCGTGACTCAATGAAGCAAGAGCGCATCGCAATTGATAAGATTTCTGAAATTATAGACAGCGAAATTGCGTTAAAGAACTGGATGAAATAAATTTTCTTGTATTTTATAAAAAAAGGATCCTTTAAAATGGGTCCTTTTTTGTTTTATTATTTGCTTTTTGTTTAAATATAATATATTGAATTTCAACATTTTTAGTCTGTTTTCTTCACTATCGGCAAATAAATGCTTAAATTCAAGAAAAAGCTATATCTGTTTATTTTTTAATGTCTTAGGGTTGTTTTGTTGATTTTAAAATTCTTATATTTGCGGTCTTGAAAAAAAATTAATTTTTAATCCCTAAAATATTTTAGAATGACAAAAGCAGATATCGTAGCTAAAATTTCAGAAAAGCTAGGAATGGAAAAAGGAGATGTTCAGGCAACCGTAGAAAGTTTCATGACAGAAGTAAAAAACTCTTTAGAAGGTGGTGACAATGTTTACTTGAGAGGTTTTGGAAGTTTTATTATTAAAACCAGAGCAGAAAAGACCGGACGTAACATTTCAAAAAACACAACGATAAAAATACCTGCACACAACATCCCTGCATTTAAACCTGCAAAAGTTTTTGTTGAAGGCGTTAAGGAAAATGTAGTCGTTAAATAAATTTAATAACTTAAAAAAGATACACTATGCCAAGTGGTAAAAAAAGAAAAAGACACAAGGTAGCAACCCATAAGCGCAAAAAAAGAAGCCGCGCTAATCGCCATAAGAAAAAGTAGTTTCTAACTACTTTTTTTAGTTAAAAGAAAAACGTTCTTTGAAAAAGAAATTTTATCGATTACCAGTACTTTTTGGGTAAAGTGTTGACAATCACATTAAGGTTTCACCGGGTATTATTCTTACTCTAACAAGGGTGAGAAACCTGTGAGAAATATTGTTTAATCCATCTGTCCTGATGAAGACTTCTATTTTAAAGAAGCAATAACGGGGCGGATATAAATTACGAAGAGTGAACTACGAATTATTTATCAGATCCAGTTCCTCAGAAGTTGATTTTGCCCTTCTTAAAGATGGAAAACTAATTGAATTACATAAGGAAGAAGACGACAGTGAATTTGCAGTTGGTGATGTGTTTATAGCCAAAACGCGCAAAACTGTTCCGGGTCTGAATGCCGCATTTGTTAATGTGGGATACGAAAAAGACGGATTCTTGCATTATCAGGATTTAGGTCCACAACTCCCTTCCCTATTAAAATTCACAAAACTTGTAAGCACAGGTAAACTTAAAGATTACTCTTTAAAGAATTTCCCATTTGAGAAAGATATTGATAAAAATGGCAAGATAAACGAAGCCATTAAATCAAATCAATCTATTTTGGTTCAAATAGTAAAAGAACCCATCTCCACTAAAGGACCCAGAATAAGTTCTGAGTTGTCACTGGCCGGGAGATACATCGTTTTGGTTCCTTTTTCAGACCGTGTTTCTATTTCACAAAAAATAGAATCCAAAGAAGAAAAAGAACGATTAAAGCGATTGGTACAAAGCATCAAGCCAAAAGGCTTTGGTGTTATTATTAGAACCGTAGCAGAGGGTAAAAAAGTAGCAGAACTGGACAAAGATTTACAAAACTTGCTCGACCGCTGGTCAGCAATGTGTAAAAAGCTACAAAACGCACATCACCCGTCAAAGGTAATGAGTGAAATGAACAGAGGTTTATCTCTTATCAGGGATTTGCTCAGCGATTCATTTACTTCAATATACATAGATGATGAAGTGCTTTACTTAAAAATTAAAGATTATGTGCACGAAGTTGCACCACAAAAGGAATCAATCATTAAGTTGTATGACTCAAAAGTACCAATCTTTGAAAAGTTTGGTATCGAAAGACAAATAAAAACGTCTTTTGGTCGCACAGTTTCAGGAAGTAAAGGTGCTTATCTGGTGATAGAACACACAGAAGCCCTTCACGTTGTCGATGTGAACAGCGGTAACCGCTCAAACAAATCAGACAGCCAGGAAGCCACTGCACTTGAAGTCAATTTAATCGCAGCAACAGAGCTGGCACGCCAACTCCGCCTGCGCGATATGGGAGGGATTATTGTCGTCGATTTTATCGATATGTCAAACCCCAACCACAGAAAACAACTGTTCAATCACTTGCGTGATGAAATGAAAGATGACCGGGCAAAACACAAAATTTTGCCGCCCAGTAAATTTGGACTCATCCAGATTACACGACAGCGCGTTAGACCTGAAATGAATATTAAAACCCGAGAGCTAGATCCTAACGGCGAAGCCGGAGAAATAGAAGCTCCCATTTTAATCATTGACAGGATTAATGCAGATTTAAAAAGATTATTGAAAAAAGACTATAAAAAGATAACCTTAAACACACATCCTTTTATAGCAGCCTTCTTAATAAAAGGCTTTCCATCGATACGTTCTAAATGGTTTTTAGAACATAAAAAATGGGTGAAAATTCAACCAAGAGATGCTTACACTTATCTCGAATACCACTTTTTTGATAAAGACGGTAAAGAGATAAAATAACAAAAGCGCCACGTTCTGAACTTGTTTCAGAACCCTGGCGCTTTTTGTTTTTAATACTTTTAAAACTATCCTTTCAAACTCGCACTCATATATTCACGGTTCATACGTGCAATATTCTCCAGCGAAATACCTTTAGGACACTCAATTTCACAAGCCCCGGTATTTGAGCAGTTTCCGAAACCTTCTTCATCCATTTGGCGTACCATGTTTAACACCCGGTCTGTGGCTTCCACTTTCCCCTGTGGCAACAAGGCAAATTGCGATACCTTAGCCGAAACAAACAACATCGCAGAAGCGTTTTTACAAGCCGCTACACACGCCCCACAACCAATGCAGGTTGCAGCGTCAAAAGCCTTGTCGGCATCGTGCTTATTAACAGGAATCGCATTGGCATCTATTGTGTTCCCGGAAGTATTTACAGAAATAAACCCGCCGGCGTGCTGGATTCTGTCAAACGAACTTCTATCCACAACCAAATCTTTAATGACCGGAAATGCTTTCGCCCTGAACGGTTCAATATAAATGGTGTCCCCGTCTTTGAACGTGCGCATATGCAACTGGCAGGTAGTAATCATCCTGTCAGGCCCGTGCGGCTCACCGTTGATTTGCAACGAGCATGACCCGCATATACCCTCACGGCAATCGTGGTCAAACGACACAGGTTCTTCACCTTTGTTATTCAATTGCTCATTAAGCATATCAAGCATATCCAAAAAGGACATATCCGGGGAGATATCGCTTATTTTGTAATTAACGATTTTTCCTTTATGGTTAGCGTCTTTTTGACGCCATATTTTTAGGGTAAGATTCATAATTTTAGACTTTAGTGGTGAGAGGTGAGAGGTGAGTCTAAATACTAACGTCTCATGTCTCAAATCTTATTTATAACTACGGGTAACCAGTTTAATATTCTCAAATTCCAACTCCTCCTTATGCAAAACCGCCTCACTGGGTTTACCTTTGTATTCCCACGCAGCTACATAAGCAAAGTTTTCGTCATCACGCAAGGCTTCTCCATCTTCGGTTTGATATTCTTCACGGAAGTGACCCCCGCAGGATTCATTTCGGTGCAATGCATCTTTCGCAAAAAGCTCTCCAAGTTCCAAAAAGTCTGCTACACGCATTGCTTTTTCCAGTTCCTGATTCAATCCATCTGCGGTACCGGGAACTCTTACGTCTTTGTAAAACTCGTCACGTAAAGCGGCAATTTCAGTAATGGCTTCATTTAATCCCTGAGCATTTCGGGCCATGCCTACTTTGTCCCACATAATTTTTCCAAGTCGTTTGTGGAAATGATCAACAGTTTTGCCGCCCATGTTATTCATAAAATGTTCTATCTGAGAGCGCACATTTTTCTCTGCGTCTTCAAACTCGGGTAAATCGGTTGCTATTTTTCCGGTACGGATGTCATTTGCCAAGTAATTACCAATGGTATATGGCAATACAAAATAACCGTCGGCCAGTCCCTGCATCAATGCCGAAGCACCCAAACGGTTGGCGCCGTGGTCAGAGAAGTTGGCTTCTCCAATTGCGTAACAACCTTCGATGGTCGTCATCAGATTGTAATCCACCCAAATACCTCCCATAGTATAATGCACGGCAGGATAAATCATCATAGGCGTTTCATACGGATTCTGATCAACTATTTTTTCATACATCTGAAAGAGGTTTCCATATTTATTGGCAACCACTTCAGTTCCTAGTTTCTTTACCAGTTGTGCATCGTTTTCATCGAGATGTCTCACTCGGGCTTCTACTCTTCCATAACGTTCGATTGCTGCTGCGAAATCCAAATAAACGGCCTCACCTGTTTTATTGACACCAAATCCGGCGTCACAACGTTCTTTGGCAGCCCTCGAAGCCACATCACGAGGCACCAAGTTCCCAAAAGATGGATATCTCCTTTCCAAATAATAATCCCTGTCTTCCTCTTTCAACTCCGTGGGTTTTAATTTTCCTTCACGAATGGCTTTAGCATCTTCCAGTTTTGCGGGCACCCAGATTCTTCCGTCATTTCTGAGGGATTCAGACATCAAAGTCAGTTTTGATTGATGGTCTCCGGAGACAGGAATACAAGTGGGGTGAATTTGAGTATAACACGGATTGGCAAAATAAGCCCCGCGTTTGTGCGCTTTCCAAGCGGCTGTTACATTGCTGCCCATGGCATTGGTGGAAAGGTAAAATACGTTTCCGTAGCCTCCTGTACCGAGTACTACTGCGTGTGCCGAATGTCTCTCAATTTCGCCGGTAATTAGATTTCTGGCAATGATGCCCCTGGCTTTTCCGTCAACAACCACAATATCGAGCATCTCGTGACGGTTGTACATTTTTATTTTTCCGCGTCCAATCTGGCGGTTCATTGCTGAATAAGCACCCAATAAAAGTTGCTGTCCGGTTTGTCCTTTGGCATAAAATGTTCGGGAAACCAAAACACCTCCAAAAGAGCGGTTATCGAGCAAGCCACCATATTCGCGAGCAAAAGGCACGCCTTGGGCAACACATTGATCAATGATGTTTGCTGATACTTCAGCAAGACGATAGACGTTGGATTCTCTTGAGCGGTAATCACCTCCTTTTACAGTATCATAAAAAAGACGGTGGGTTGAATCGCCGTCACCTTGGTAATTTTTTGCGGCATTGATTCCGCCTTGAGCGGCAATAGAGTGTGCACGGCGCGGCGAATCCTGAAAGCAAAATGCTTTTACGTTATAGCCCAGTTCAGCCAGTGTAGCTGCAGCAGAACCGCCGGCTAGACCTGTACCCACAACAATCACGTCAATACTCCGCTTGTTGGCAGGATTGACCAGATTGATTTTGTTCTTATGGTTGGTCCATTTTTCTGAAATAGAGCCTTCGGGTGTTTTTGAATCTAAAGTTGCCATACTACATTATTGATTTAAGTGGTGATACAACGCAATGAAAATAAAACCGAGCGGGATGAGTATTGCGAATGCTACAGTGAAAGCTTTGAGGCCCCTGGAGTATATGTTATTAAAACCGATGGACTGAAAAGAAGATTGAAAACCATGCAACAGGTGCATTGCTAAAAAGACGAAAGAAATGACATAAGCCCAGGTTCTTATGGGGTCGTGGAATTTCTCAACGGTTTCTGCATAATATCTGGTTGCATCTTCCGGGTGGCTTTCCACATATTTGTGTACCATTTCAGGAATCCAGAAATCGTAAAAGTGTAATGCTAAAAATGCCAATACTACCAGCCCTGACCAGATCATATTTCTCGACATCCAGGTAGAATTTGCTCCACCTGAAAACTTTGCATAACTGATATTCCGGGCATTGCGGTTTTTTATTTCGAGTACAAAACCCATTACAAAATGAAATATCACACCAAAAATAAGGATGGGTTGTGCTACATATTGCACCACGGGATTGGTGCCCATAAAATGAGACAACTCATTGAACGTTTCTGCACTAAAAACCGAAGTAAAATTGATAAAGAAATGCTGTGCTAAAAAGATGACCAGGAATAATCCTGAAAGGGCCATTGCAAACTTTCTTGCAATAGTTGATTTTAAAAATCCGCTC
>JBBDVI010000014.1:0-11915 GCA_040903465.1 Flavobacteriaceae bacterium | reverse complement strand
AAATTTCTTTCATTTCACCTTCTACCATCATTACTGAATCTGCAGAAGCACCAATGATCATATCGATATCAGAATCCAGCAACTGGCTGCGGCTGGGGTTTAAAATAAACTCGCCATTGATTCTACCCACGCGGGCTTCAGAAATGGCGCATTCAAAAGGAACATCTGAAAGCTGAATAGCAGCAGATGCTGCTAGACCGGCAAGCGCATCAGGCATTACCTCTTCATCGTGTGACATCAATTGGATCATCACCTGAGTTTCCGTTTTGTAATCTGAAGGGAAAAGCGGACGTAAAACACGGTCAACAATTCGCATTGTTAATACTTCGCCGTCACTGGGTCTCGCTTCTCTTTTGAAGAAACCTCCCGGATAACGACCTGCAGCCGCAAATTTTTCTCTGTAATCAACTGTCAATGGAAAGAAATCCAGAGTACTTTCTTTGTAGGAGGAAACAACTGTACATAGTAGCATGGTGTCTCCCATTTGAACAACAACAGACCCGTGGGCTTGTTTTGCTAATTTTCCGGTTTCGATAGAAATTTCCCTACCGTCGCCAAGGTCAATGACCTCTTTGTAAACTTTTGGTATCATAATAATTTAATAATAAACACGCAGTATTGCCTGTTTGGTTAAACAATGGTCGTTGTGTTGTGTAGTAGTGTTGACCAATGAAAAACTAAATGTGTAGCTTTTTCAGAACCTAACAAAGATAGGGATATTTAAATAAAAAAAGGGGCAAAATGCCCCTTTAAAATTATTTTCTTAGTCCTAGTTCCTTAACGATTTCACGATATCTTACAATATCAGTTTTCATAAGGTGATCTAGTAAAGATCTTCTTTTTCCTACCAGTTTTACTAGTGATCGCTCAGTGTTGTAATCGTGGCGGTTGTTTTTTAAGTGAGAAGATAAATGCTCGATTCGGGCTGTGAATAAAGCGATTTGTCCTTCTGCAGAACCGGTATCAGTTTTTGATTTACCGTACTTTTCAAAAATTTTTTCTTTGTCTTCTTTAGCTGGATACATGCCAATATTGTTTAAATGATTTTTATGTACTGGTTTACCACTTTGGTAATCAGGCGGCAAAAGTAATGAAAATTATTTGTTTCCACACATTAACTAAGCTGTTTTTTCTTACAGCTATTAAGCAGATTTCCGCAAGGGACGGTTTAAAATCAAATCGATATACAAGTTGATGTTTTTCTTCAGGTCTTTTCTTTTTGAAATAAAATCCAAAAAGCCATGTTCTAACAAAAATTCAGCGGTTTGGAATCCTTCCGGAAGTTCTTTTCCGGTGGTATCCCTTACCACGCGTGGCCCTGCAAAGCCTATAAGTGCACCGGGCTCTGAGATATTGATGTCTCCCAGCATTGCAAATGAAGCTGTTGTGCCACCAGTTGTGGGATCTGTACACAATGAAATGTATGGAATTTTAGCATCGGCAAGTTGTGCTAATTTAGCCGAAGTTTTTGCTAATTGCATTAACGAATATGCAGCTTCCATCATTCTTGCCCCACCACTTTTTGAAATGATTACCAAAGGAATTTTCTTTTTCAGAGCATAGTCTGCAGCACGTGTAATTTTTTCGCCCACAACAGCACCCATAGAACCCCCAATGAATGCAAAATCCATACAGGCAACAACTATATTTTCGCCCATAGATTTCCCCACGGCTGTTCTCACGGCATCTTTCAGTCCGGTTTTTTCCTGTGCATCTTTTAACCTGTCAGGGTATTTTTTAGTATCAACAAACCCAAGAGGGTCTTTTGATGTTAGGTTTTTGTCCAGTTCTTTAAAATTATTATCGTCAAATAAAATTTCAAAATACTCTTTGCTGCCTATGCGCACATGGTAGCCGTCTTCAGGACTCACATAATAGTTTTTGGCAAGTTCTTCAGCATCGACAATTTTTCCGGTGGGGGATTTATACCACAAACCTTTGGGGACATCTTTTTTGTCTTCTGTTGCGGTTTGTATTCCTTTTTTTGTTCTTTTAAACCAGGCCATTTGATGTATGATTTAGATTAGCATTTTAAAATTAACGATTTGAAACGGTATTACAGCGTGTTGATATTGTTAAGATCTTTAAAGGCTTGTTCCAGGCGTTTTTTAAATGTGGTTTCACCTTCCCTGAGCCACTTTCTGGGGTCGTAATGTTTTTTATTGGGAACATCATCACCTTCGGGATTTCCAATTTGGGTTTTCAGATAATCAATGTTTTTTACCATATAGTCCCTGATGCCTTCAGTAAAAGCAAATTGTAAGTCTGTGTCGATGTTCATTTTTATGACACCATAACCAATTGCTTCCCTTATTTCTTCAACTGTGGAACCGCTTCCGCCGTGGAAAACAAAATCAATTGGGTTGTACCCGGTACCGAATTTTTTCTGAACATACTCCTGAGAATTCTTTAAAATCACAGGGGTGAGCTTAACATTTCCGGGTTTGTAAACACCATGGACATTTCCAAATGCAGCAGCAATGGTAAACTGATCGCTTATTTTTTTAAGTTCCTCATATGCATAAGCCACTTCTTCAGGTTGGGTATACAGCTTTGAGGAATCCACACCGGTATTGTCTACGCCGTCTTCTTCACCTCCGGTAATGCCCAATTCAATTTCAAGGGTCATCCCCATTTTACTCATACGCTCAAAGTACCGTTTTGAAATTTCAATATTTTCTTCAATGGGTTCTTCAGAAAGGTCAAGCATATGTGAACTGTAAAGCGGAACACCAAACTGTTTGTAGTGTTCTTCTCCGGCATCAAGCAAACCGTCAATCCAGGGTAAGAGATTTTTAGCACAATGGTCTGTATGAAGGATCACTACGGCACCATACGCTTTTGCAAGTTCGTGAATATGTTTTGCTCCGGCGATACCTCCTGCAATTGCAGCTTTTTGATTTTCGTTTGAGAGGCCTTTCCCAGCATTGAAATGTGCCCCGCCATTTGAAAACTGAATAATCACAGGCGAATTTAATGCGGCGGCGGTCTCTAACACACTGTTGATAGAACTTGAACCTACAACGTTTACGGCAGGAAGTGCAAATCCTTTTTCTTTAGCGAGTTTGTGAATTTCCTGTACGGTTTTTCCGGTTGCTACTCCAGGTTGTATGTTGTGAGTTGCCATATATGTATAGTAATAATTAGAACTGCAAAAATATAAAAATTATATCGCTTAGAAAGGATAGTTAATCCCAATGTTTAAAGTTGTGTTGGCAAAGTTGTATTCCTTAAACCATCTTTCACCTTCAGGCCTCCCGGGATTGTATGTTTTGAAACCTAAATCACCCCGCAAAACAAAAAAACCAAAATCATATCGCAAACCAAATCCTGAGGCCAATGCTATGTTTTTAAGGTCATCAAAGCCTTCAAAAGTTGCTTGCTCATCGGTGACGTTGTCCAGGGCATTCCAGATATTCCCAACATCTGCAAAAAGGGCTCCTTTAAAAGCACCCAAAATTGTGAAACGGTATTCCAGATTGGCCGCCAGTTTCATATTGGCTTCATTAAACTCATCGCCCCTGTCACTTGCTCCGGGACCCAGCCTGAAAGGGAGCCAACCGCGGTTGTCGTTGGGGCCACCTGCAAAATAACTTCGAGTGAACGGAATGCTGTTTGAATTGCCATAAGGAATTGCAATGCCGCCAAACAAACGCATGGCAACAACGGTTTGGCTGCTTAGTTCCCAATAGCGTACATATTCAGATTCTACTTTTACATATTGTGAAAAGGCAACATCCAAAATCTCGTAATTGCCATTTTCATTTTTCTCAAAACCTGCAAGAGATGCAAAACCTGAAAGTGCATTTCCGGCTACTTCTAATTTTAAACGCGTGCGCGAAAATTGATTGTCAAAGACTCCACTCCTTGAATCCCGTAGCCACGAAATATTGGAAGCAAAAATTAAATTGTTTTCTGTAAGACGGTTTTTTTGCTGATCAATATTTCTCAAATCTTGTCTTTCGTCTGCAGTAAGATTTCCCACATTGTTTTGAGAAAAATCATTGAGATAACTGTTGGTCCCTTCAGGAATACTCAGGTTGATGGGATTGTTGTTTTCGTCAAGGTTGAAGTATGAAGTATTTGTTTCTGCAATATTTAACAATGCAATGTCATTAAGTCTGTTGAATGAATTTCGGTAAACGTTAAAATAATTGTCTGTATTTAAATTACGTACATATTGAATGTTCATCAAGTCCATTCTATAGGTATGAATTTTAGACGGATTCCACTTATAATTTAATATGGTGCTGATGCTTTGCTTGTCAAGTCCAATGTTTTGCTGGCTGTTTGCTCCAATGCTTATATTGGTATAAGGCGACATGTATTTTGGGATGATTCTTTCTGTGTTTATGGGGAATAAAATCCTTGGAATACCCAGTTTTACGTCGCCGCCTATTTCAGAGATATTAAAAAACCGACTGTCACTATCTGCAGCGTCTTTTGAGGAACCCAAACTTCCACGTCCTGAAATTTCTAGGGTTTCGGCACCTTTAAAAATATTCCGTATTAAAAAGGAAGAACTAAAACCAATACCAAATTCCTGAATGTTTGAAGTAGAGACATCAAAATCAACATTGGCAGTATATTTTTTTCTTGGAGTGAGTAAAATAGTGGCAATAAGGTCAGTATTTGTGGAATCTGCCGGATCCAACTCATAGTTGATGTTTGGATATCTAAAAACCCTTAATTCGCTTACATGATTGTAAGTGAGGTTTCTGTCTGTGTCCTTAAAAATTTTGCCTGGTTCTATAAAAACAGCATCTGTAATGGCTTTGGGCCTGTATTTTATTTCGTCATAACCATACAATGTATATCCTTCATATGTTATGGAGTCTTGATATTGTTTGTTTCTGTTTTCAAAAGTATAATCGGTTACAATCTTGACTTTTTTTACTTTATGGATTTTAAAAGGCTCCTGAATAGTTGAATCTCCTTGTTGAATATTTCGATTTTCTATCAAATATTCAATATTTGCCCTATGGCCGGTATTTACAGTGTCAGCAATAAATGAAATTGCTTCTTGATTAAAGAAATACAAACCTGAGTTGCGCATTAAAATGGTAACCCTGTCCCTTTCTTCGGCAAACTTATTACGGGAATACTGCTCCCCAGATTTTACAAGGGTTCTGCTTTCTGACCGTTTAAAAATAGAATCGACAACTGGGGAGTCTATTTTAATTTTAATGGAATCAACAAAATAAGCGCGCTGTCTGTCTACTTTATAAATAACGGAGCCTCTTTTTTCTTTGAGGGTATCTTTTTTAATCTCATAGGAAGCTTTAGCATTCAGCCATCCAAAGCTTTTGTAATATTCCTCAATTCTTTGATTTGATCTCTCTGCCCGTCCATCTCTTATAATTACCGGGGCTTCACCGGTTTTTTTAATCCAATTGTTAAAGCCCACTTTATAATTTACGATTTCATCAACCTGCTTTTGCGAAAAAATAGAAATCAGGCGTTCTTTCTTTTCCGGGGTTTTGTATAGAGATGCATAATAGACCGAGTCTGTTTTCTCACTTGCTAGATTGTAAAAGTGTAATCCCAAGGGAATGCCCAAAAAAGGTAATTTTGTGTTGGGCTCTTGAATAAGCTGGCTGTAAACAGCATTATCAGAAATTTCTTCACCGTCAACAATGATAGTGTTTTTGGTTAAAAGCAACTCGTCCTCCTGAACCTTTTTAACTGCATCACATGAACTTAAAAGAGCAAGAGTTAGCAGAAATAATGGTATTTTTGTGGATAGCTTTTTCAAAAAAAGGACATTTATAATTATTCAAAAATACAAGTTTTGCATGGTAAGCAAAAGTCAAATAAAGTTAATAACGTCTTTACGTCAAAAAAAATATAGAAGCAAGCATCAATTATTTTTTGCCGAAGGTACAAAAGTTATCGATGAGTTATATCAAGCAGGTTGGAAGATTTACAGCCTTTTTTCAACAGAGAAAATTGATGGTATTCCCGAAAGGTTGACCACTATCATAAGTGAAAACGAGCTAAAAAAAATAAGCAATCTAAAAACGCCCAACAAAGCACTGGGGGTTTTTCATATTCAAGAACAAACCGAGCTACAACCGAAAGGAATAACTGTGGTTCTTGATGACCTCAGAGACCCCGGAAACCTGGGAACAATCATTAGGCTGTGTGACTGGTTTGGGGTAAAAAACTTGGTTTGTTCTCCGGATACGGTTGATTGCTATAACCCAAAAGTGATACAGTCGACCATGGGGTCTATTGCCCGTGTATCAGTGCATTATTTGGATTTGGAAAAATTTTTTGAAAACAACAAGAACCTTCCGGTATTTGGGGCCTTTATGGAGGGTGAAAATGTATATAGGGAAAAGCTCCCTGAAAAAGGCATCCTGATTATGGGCAATGAAGCCAATGGCATTTCCAGCAAGATGGAAAGATATATTTCACAAAAAATAAGCATTCCGCAATTTGGGGTTTCTCATAAAACAGAGAGCCTTAATGTTGCAACGGCGACGGCCATCCTGCTCAGTGAATTTCACCGCTCTATTGAAATGTAAAATTGATAAATACACCCCGTGTGGCCATTTTATCTATATTTGAAGTATAAGGACTATTGGGATTTTCATCTCTTACCAATTCATCACTCAACGCAAAGACCCCTCGAATTGAAGGCGTAAACTTAAAGTAGAAAAGGTAAAAGTCAATACCAAAACCCAATTCATAATAGTAAGTGTTTGTCGTCATTCTGAATCTGCCGGCACTGTTGTCCTCAGGATTGGTTTCATCACTGGTGAGGTTTATGGAAGTAGATACACCTCCCACAAGAAATGGTTTGATGTTGTTAAGCCGTTTGGTAGAAACTTTTAGCAATAAGGGCACATGGATATATGTCGATTTAGCCTCTCTTAGAAAATCCCTCTCTTCTACAAGGTCCGGATAAATCAGGTTGCGTTCTGTGTAATACAAACCGGGCTCTAATCTCAAATTAAGATACTCGTTGATTCTCATATCCCCTATTAACCCCACATTAAAACCGGAACTGGTTTCTACCACGACATCTGTGTCACCAAATTCGCGGTCATAGTCAAATTTGAAATCATAATTATTAAAACCTAAAAAATAACCCCATGTCCAGCGGCGTTTGTCAAAATTTTCAAGGTTTGCCAATCGTTCTTTAGAAAAGAGCTGAGCTTCAGTGGTTTGAACCAGAAATAAAAGCGCCAGCACCAAAAATATATTCTTCATAAATTTATTTTGAAGCTGTATAAATACTTGCAACCCCAAAGGTTTGCGGTTTATTTTTCACTTCTTTAAACCCGATTTTTCGCAAAATATTGTTGAAGTTTTCACCATAAGGAAAAACCGATGCGCTTTCACTTAAATAATTATAGGCCACCTTGTCTTTAGAGAAAAGTTTCCCCACCAGAGGCAATATCGATTTAGAGTAAAAATGGTAGCCTTGTTTAAAAGGTGTTTTGGTGGGTACAGAGGTTTCCAAAACCACAAAGGTGCCACCGGGTTTTAAAACCCTTAAGATTTCTGAAAGCCCTTTCTCTAAATCCTCAAAATTCCGCACTCCAAAAGCAACTGTTATGGCGTCAAAACTATTGTCTTCAAAAGGCATGGCTTCAGAGTCTCCCTGAAGGAATTCAATTTTATCTGCAATATTTTGGTCGGCTACTTTTTTTCGGGCAACGGCGAGCATACCCTCAGAAAGGTCAAATCCCACGATTTTGGGAATATCAAATTTGGCAAAACTGATGGCGAGGTCGCCTGTCCCGGTAGCGATGTCCAAAACGCTTTCAGGATTAATATCCGTTACAATTTTGACAACTTTTTTACGCCATTTCTTATCAATACCCAAAGAAATCACCCTGTTTAAACCATCATAATTGCCTGAGATGGTGTCAAACATTTTTTCAACCTGCTTTTTCTTGTTAAGCTCTGATTCCTTATAGGGTTTTACTTTGTCGCTCATCTTTTGAATTTGTGCAAAACTACATAAAATTTTCGTTGTAAGTTGATGAAACAACATACTAAAATATCCTGTTTATCCTTTGATTGCTATTGTGGTAGAAAATTTGGGGAAGCCCTACGGGTTGCTTAAATTTATAGTAACTTTGCAGTCTATTTTTCTTTAGTAAAATTATGAAGATAATTATTGCAGGTGCAGGTGAGGTGGGATTTCATTTGGCCAAATTGCTGTCTTATGAATCTCAGGATATCACTTTGATTGACAATGTAAAAGATAATTTGTCTTATGCAGAGTCCCATCTCGATATCAGGGTTTTAAAAGGCGACTGTACTTCCATTGCTGTGTTGAAAGATGCCCAGATTGAAAATGCAGATATGCTCATTGGCGTTACTTCCAGTGAGACTACAAATATTACGGCTTGTTTCATAGCGAAGCAAATGGGGGCCAAAAAAACCATAGCGCGTATATCAAATACCGAGTGGATCAAGAACAAAGACGAAATTGGTTTTGCTGCATTTGGTATTGACGAATTGATTTCACCGGAGTCACTGGCATCCGCGGAAATAGAATTGTTGCTTAACCAAAGTGCCTTCAGCAACACCTATCAGTTTGAGGATGGCGCTCTGACGATGTTTGGTATCAAGCTTCCCAGAACTGCTTCGTTTGTGGGCAAATCTGTTAAAGAAGCTGCAGAAATATACCCCGGTATTGAATTTATACCCATAGCCATTCAGCGGTTTGGCACACAATATACCTTAATTCCCAGAGGTGATACCGTTTACAAAGAAGGCGACCAGGTGTACTTTTTAACAACTATGGATGGGGTGGAAGAAGTCTATCAACTCACCGGAAAAATCAGGGAAGATATTAAAAATGTCATGATTCTTGGTGGAAGTAAAATTGGGTTTAAAACTGCCCGTGAGTTGTGTAAAAACAATTTCAGGGTCAAACTCATCGAAAGCAACAAGCAAAAAGCCTTTGACCTCGCTGATGCATTACCCAATATTTTAGTTATCAATACTGACGGCAGGAATGTGGAATTGCTTGAGGAGGAATCCATTCAGGATATGGATGCCTTTATTGCCGTTACCGGAAACAGTGAAACCAATATTATGTCCTGTCTTGTGGCCAAATCAAAAGGGGTAAAGAAAACCATTGCCCTGGTGGAGAATATGGACTATTTTCAACTATCACAATCCATAGGCATTGACACTTTGATCAATAAAAAATTACTGGCGGCAAATGACATTTTCAGATACATTAGAAAAGGAGAAGTGGTAGCCATGACAAAACTCACTAATATGAATGCCGAATTATTGGAATTTGTGGTTTCTTCAAAAGCATTTGTAGTAAATAAAACCATCCGGACCCTTGATTTTACAAGGTCAGCTATCATTGGTGGTGTAATCAGGGATGGTGTGGGACTCATTGCTACGCCAGATTTTATTATAAAAAGCGGTGACCGTGTCGTTGTGGGATGTCTGCCTCATGCAATCACCAAAGTAGAAAAATATTTTAACTGACATGGCCTTCCTCAACAGGTTTAACTTTAAGATTATTTTCCATTTTCTGGGATTGTTGTCACTTTTTAATGGTTTGGCTATGTTACTGGCAACAGTCGTTAGCTATTATTATGAAGACGGCGCGACTTCAGGATTGCTGAAGGCGGGAATTTTAACAATTATTATCGGAAGCATTGTTTTTTTTCTTACCAAAAACCACAAGAAAGAAATAAAGAAAAGGGAAGGCTATGTTGTGGTGACTTTTGGCTGGCTCATTATGGTCTTCAGCGGGACATTGCCTTATGTGATGACAGGAGCGATTCCGTCATTTACCAACGCTTTTTTTGAAACTATGAGTGGTTTTACAACCACCGGGGCCACTATTTTAAATGACATAGAAATTTTGCCAGAAGGTATACTCTTTTGGCGCAGCCTTACCCACTGGATTGGAGGGATGGGAATCATTGTACTGGCAATTGCCATACTCCCGATGCTGGGTATTGGTGGAATGCAGCTCTTTGCAGCAGAAGCACCAGGACCCAACAGTGATAAACTCCATCCTCGCATAACAGATACCGCTAAACGTTTATGGTTGATTTATTTTGGGTATACTTTTATAGAGACCATCCTTTTGAATCTTGCAGGAATGTCACTTTTTGATGCTGTAAACCACTCGATGTCAACCTTAAGTACCGGTGGTTTTTCAACAAAAAATGCCAGCTTGGCTTACTGGAACGATAACCCCTTGATCCAATACATCGTTATTGTATTTATGTTTCTTGCCGGGACCAATTTTGTGTTGAGCTATTTTGCCTTTAAAGGAAAGTTCAGTAAGATTTTAAGAGACGAAGAATTCCGTTTGTATACTTCATTTGTCTTAATATTTTCACTGATTGTAGCTGTTATGATTTATTTTCAGGCAGATTTTTCTCTTTCAACCATAAAACATCCTATGGTTTTTGGGGAGCTGGAAAATGCTGTGAGACATGCCCTTTTTCAGGTGCTTTCTATTATTACAACCACTGGTTTTATTTCGGCAGATTATACCTTATGGACGCCTTTTTTAACCATGTTTTTCTTTGGGTTGATGTTTTTGGGTGGTTCTGCAGGTTCAACTTCGGGTGGAGTAAAAATAGTTAGGCACTTAATTACCATTAAAAACGGAATTTTAGAATTTAAACGCACCTTTCATACCAATGCCATTATACCGGTGCGTTATAATGAACGAGCCATACCACAATCGATTGTGTTTAATATACTGGCTTTTTTTATTTTGTATATTTTGATGTTTATTATTGGAGTAGCTGTATTTTCACTCTTAGGTCTTGATTTTCAAACTGCATTGGGTGGTGCGGCTTCCTCACTTGGAAATGTAGGACCTGCACTTGGAGGACTGGGACCTGTTTATTCCTATGATATGCTGCCAATATTAGGCAAATGGTGGGCTTCATTCTTAATGCTTGTTGGTAGATTGGAACTGTTCACAGTACTGATTTTGCTCACGCCATTCTTCTGGAGAAATAGATAAGGGATTTGCACCCGGCACCGGTTTCGGCTCCGCTCAACCTCCGCTTTTATATCAAGCATTAGACCACCTTCACCATTCCGGCTAAGACTTTTGCTCTTTGCGTAATTTTCTGGATATCAGTTCCCGGTTTGTCATAAGTCAAAACAACGCCCATTCTTCTGAAAGGCCGTGAAGTAGGTTTGCCAAATATCCTGAAATCAGCTTTGGTTTGTGAAGCAACTTCTTCAATGCCGTGAAAGGTTGGGTTTTCGCTGTGTTGTTCTGCAAGAATGACCGCACTTGCGCCAAAACGTTCCTGGGTGATTTCCGGAATGGGGAGTCCTAATACAGCGCGAAGATGCAGTTCAAACTCGTTAAAATTTTGCGTTCCCGCAAGTGTGACCATACCGGTATCGTGCGGTCTGGGCGAAAGTTCAGAAAAATAAACCCCGTCATCACCCACAAAAAATTCAACGCCCCAGATGCCGGCACCTCCCAGTGCTTCGGTAACTGCTTTTGCCATTTGTTTGGCGGTTTCCAGATGTGCATTTTCCATGGTTGCCGGTTGCCAGCTTTCCTGGTAATCGCCGCGTTCCTGCCGGTGCCCGATGGGCGGGCAGAAAAGCGTTTCGCCGTTTCTTTGGGTAACTGTTAGCAGGGTGATTTCATAATTAAAATTGACGAAAGCTTCGACAATCACTTCCACCACATCACCGCGGGAACCTTCTAGGGCATAGCTCCACGCTTTTGCAATATCGGCTTCTGTTTTGATGGTGCTTTGACCTTTTCCGCTGGAAGACATCAGGGGCTTCACCACGCAGGGCATGCCCACTTCTGCAACGCCTTTTCGCAGCTCAGCTTCTGAAGTAGCATAGCGGTAGTTGGCTGTTTTTAAGCCCAGTTTTTTGGCTGCCAGGTCACGAATGGCCTTGCGGTTCATGGTGTAGTTTGCTGCTTT
>JBBDVI010000013.1:0-12212 GCA_040903465.1 Flavobacteriaceae bacterium | reverse complement strand
CAAAACAGCCCATCCACTCTCCGCTAGCCAATTTGGGAAGGAATTTTTGACGTTGCTCCTCAGTACCATATTTCCAGATAGGATACATCACCAAAGATGATTGTACAGAAGCAGTAGAACGCACACCGCTGTCTCCTCTTTCAATTTCCTGCATAATCAATCCATATGAAATCTGATCGAGTCCTGCGCCGCCGTACTCTTCGGGAATGTAGGGGCCAAACGCACCAATATCAGCCAAACCTTTGATGATTTGTGTGGGAAACTCCGCCTTTTGGGCATATTCCTCAATGATGGGGGACACATCGCGTTTTACCCACTCCCGGGCAGCATCACGAACCAACTTGTGTTCATCACTTAAAAGTTCATCAAGATTGTAATAATCTGGTGCTTCAAACAGGTCTGGTTTCATAGGAATAAAATTTGATACACAAAAATAGGTATTGGTTCAGTATTGGGCAATGATAATGTTGGAAATATTTTGAGAACCTATGGATACTAGGTCAAAAGCCGGATGATTGTAAAAATCAAAATCCCAACCATAATTAAAGTATAAATCAACTTGTTATGCCTGGCCAGCCAATTGGGTAAATAAATATCAAAATTATCTTTTGTGGAGTCAGAGTATTTTCTTGCCCAAACTGTGAGCGGGCAATACATTTTAAATGCAAGTAAGGTAAGGACTTCAAGAAGTATAATTCCATAACCTATCCAAAGCCATACACCAATCTTGTCAGCAATAACTGCATACAACATATAAAATATTACTACATTAAAAAAAAACCAAATGATTGTATGTACTATTTTTATGAGCCTTAGTTTTTCTTCTTTTCTCATAATAAGATCACAAGGTTGAATTATTTATAAAATTAACCTTTTAAAGCTTCAAGTAAAACTCCTTCACCAACTCTTTAAATTCAATGGTATACTGATGTCGGGAGATTTCAAGTACGAGTTCTTTTTCTTTGACGGTTTTTTCTGTAAAGGAAA
Source organism: Flavobacteriaceae bacterium (assembly GCA_040903465.1). Classification (GTDB taxonomy): domain Bacteria; phylum Bacteroidota; class Bacteroidia; order Flavobacteriales; family Flavobacteriaceae; genus Planktosalinus. Next base: position 11,225 of record JBBDVI010000013.1, on the reverse strand, counting down.
ACTGCAGTAAACTTCGTTTTATAGCACTGTTTTTTGTTCCGCGAACGCGGGTTATGTATTTTGGGAAGAGGTTATAATCCTGTGCCGTTCTGATAAACTTTTCCTCTTCGGGGAACGGAATAATTACTGCAAATTCCCCTTCATCGGTAAGCAATTGTGAGGCGTAGTTAATCAAATCCTCAAAAGGCAGACTATCATAAAAACGGGCTTTCTTTCTGTTTTCAGGTAGAGCAGCTTCTCTTTCATTGGGAACAAAAAATGGCGGATTGGAAACTATTAAATCATATTTCTCCCCTTCCATTTCTTCGGCAAATTCATCCAGTGAAGCATGAAAACAGAACAATCGGTCTGCCCAGGGGGAGTTTTCAAAATTCTCCACACATTGTTCATAGGCATCTTCATCAATTTCTAAGGCGTCGATTTGTTGTGAATCACCACGTTGCGCTAGCATCAGGGCAATCAAGCCGGTACCGGCGCCAATATCCAAAATAGTTTGAGGATTGTTCTTCAAAGCAACCCAACTACCCAGCAATACCCCGTCTGTTCCAACTTTCATGGCACAGCGGTCTTGCTCTACGGTAAAACGTTTAAATGAAAAACTCATTATGGGATTTGGTACTTGGAATTTGGAAATTTTTATATATACAAATCAATCAACCCTTCCGGAGTATTTAAAAGCAGTATTTTATTTTTCTTATCCACTTTTTTGATAAAATCATCGTTCACCGGAATCAAAATTTGCTTCCCGTCACGCTCAATTTTAAACAGAGCCTGAGCGGCGCTGTCATTGACGCCTTTTACTATGCCTATTTTTCCAAAATTGACATCTTCAGCAGTAAAGCCAATAATCTCGTGGTAATAAAACTGGTCGTCTTCAAGTTCAGGCAGGAAGGTTAAAGGCAGATACACCTCAAGGCCGATGATTTCATCTGCTTTTTCTTCAGAATTGACATCTTCAAACTGGACGCGCAGCAAAGTGGATTTGTGAAGGCCACTTTTTTCAATAAAAAATGGAATCAAGTTGTTGTTGTAATCAACAAAAACCGATTCCATTTCAGTGTACAATTCGGGTTCGTCTGTATCAAGTTTGATTAAAACTTCGCCCTTAAAGCTATATTTTCTTACGATTTTGCCCAAGTAGAAACATGCCTCCTTTTGCATCGTATAATAAAATTAAGCTTCTTTTTTCTCTTCTTCTGCTTCTTCAGAAGGAGCATCTTCTGCTTTTGGAGTTTCCTCAGCAGCAGGAGCTTCTTCAGCAGGAGTCTCTTCGGCTTTTGGTTGCTCTGCGGCTGGCGTTTCTTCAACAGCAGTTTCGGCTTCAGGAGCGGCTTGTTGAGTTTCCTCTGCAGCTTCTTCTGTTACTTCTTCACCATGTAATTGAGCTTCAGCTTCAGCAGCGGCAGCCATACGCTTTTCGTTTACAGCTTTTTCAGCAGCAAGTGCGTCTGCTTTTGCTTTCGCTTCAGCTTTGGAAAGTCCTTCTTTTTTAGAAGAAATTCTTCCTGCTTTTTCTTCTAACCAAGCCTGGAATTTCTCCTCAACTTGTTCTTCGGTTAAAGCGCCTTTTGCAACTCCTCCCAACAAGTGTTTTTTCATCATAACACCTTTGTAAGATAAAATTGCTCTGGCAGTGTCTGTAGGTTGAGCTCCATTTTGAAGCCATTTTACAGAACCGTCAACATCAAGGTTGATCTCTGCAGGGTTGATGTTTGGATTGTATGTTCCCAGTTTTTCAAGGTACTTACCATCTCTTGGTGAACGGGCGTCAGCAGCCACAATCCAGTAAAAAGGTTTCCCTTTTTTACCGTGTCTTTGTAATCTGATTTTTACAGGCATATTTAAATTAATTTTTGAGGTTCTCGACCTCGGTTATAATTGAGGGCGCAAAGATACTATAAATTTTGAATTTACGATTTAAATAAAAGTAAATTAAGAAGTAAAAGTTCAAATAAATGCTTTTTTTTATTAGGTTTGTAAAATTATATAAGGAAATCGAAATTCTTTCGTTTTATAAAAACACCTATTACATTTAACAATATGAGAACCTTTATGCTACTTTTATTTGCAGCTGTTGCCCTGATTGGCTGTGAAGATATTCTAACAAATAGTCCTGCAATGCAGGTAAGTCTCAATGATGAGCTTTACAAGGCCATTAGTGCTCGAGCAGAAATCAATGAAAATGGAACACTTGTCATTCAAGGCACTACAGATTTAGAAACACTCACTCTTACCCTGAATGGAAGTTCAGAAGGCGTTTATACCCTTGGTGGAGAAGGAACAAATAGAGCCGTTTTTGAAGATTTTTTGGGTTCTGTGTACACAACAAGGCCTTTTGGTGATGGCGAAGTTGTTATTGAAAATACTGATGGCAACACCTTGACTGGAACATTCAGGTTTAACGCTTACCGCTTTGGCCTTGATACTTTAAATGCTCGTAGTGGTATTTTTTATAAAGTACCCATTATTACTGGTTCAATTGATGATCCTGAAGATACAGGTGGTGACTTAACAGCAGTAGTTGACGGTGAAAATTTTACAGCGATACAAGTTTTGGTTCTTAATGAATTTGGTGAAATTCTTATAAATGGTGGCTCAGTAAATGGTACTGCAATAGGTCTTAATTTCCCAGATACCATTACTGTAGGCGAATATACAATTGAAGATGATGGGGATGAAATTTCTTTAATTTATCTTTCCGGGGATGACGCTGAAGGACTGAGTGGTACATTGGAAATAATTTCTCATGATACAGTGGAAAACATAGTTTCCGGTACTTTTGAATTTGAAACAGCAGACCATAGCATAACAGAAGGGCAGTTTACCATAAGTTATTAGATTTATCAAACATATATAACAAACGTCCGGCATTTAATTTGCCGGACGTTTTTTTTAGTAGTTGTTAATAACTAAACTTTTATTTCAGCAGAAAGAATTCGTATTTTTAAAGCTGATTTTTCTCTCCAAAAAACCTGATGTATGTACCTGATTTTTGACACCGAAACCACCGGATTACCAAAAAATTTCAACGCCCCCATCTCTGATACAGATAACTGGCCGCGCTGCATTCAAATTGCCTGGCAACTGCACGACGCGATGGGTAATCTCATCGAAAATCAGGATTATTTAATACAACCGGACGGTTTCAACATCCCGTTTGACGCCGAAAAAATTCACGGTATCTCCACGGCACTTGCCGAAAAAGAAGGAATTCCGCTTGAAGAAATGCTCAGGAAATTCAAGGAAGTTTTAGGCAAAGCCAAATTCATTGTAGGCCAAAATCTTGGCTTTGACATCAACATTATGGGTGCTGAGTTTTATCGAAAAAATACCGAAACCCCACTCACAAAACTTCCTGTACTCGACACCTGTACCGAACATACCGCACAACTTTGTCAAATTCCCGGGGGCCGCGGCGGAAAATTCAAACTCCCTACCCTGACAGAGCTTCACGAATATCTTTTTAACGAGCCCTTTGCAGAAGCCCACAACGCCACCGCAGACGTTGAAGCAACCACACGTTGTTTTCTGGAACTCATCAGACGTCGGGAGTTTACCGCCAAAAAACTGGATGTACAACCCGATTATTTTGAAAAATTCTCTGAAGCAAACCCAAAACCCATAGAACTCATTGGGTTAAAACACATCAACCTGAAAAAGGCCTCAGAGAAAATCAGGAAAGAACTTGAAAAAGACAGTTCTGAGGATATTTCACTGGCAGATATCAAACAAAACATAGCCGATTTAAAAGAGGTTCCTTTTGCACATTTGCACAACCACTCCCAGTTTTCGATTTTACAATCCACATCAAGCACACAGGATCTGGTCAAGGCAGCTGCAGAAAACAACATGCCGGCACTCGCCATGACCGATACCGGAAATATGATGGGTGCTTTTCATTTTGTAAAAGCAGTGGCCAACCACAATGCAAAAATCACCAAAGAAGCCGAAGAAAAAGAAGAAACACCACAACTTATCAAACCCATAGTAGGCTGCGAATTTTTTGTTTGTGAAGACCGCTTAAACAAAAACACCAAAGACCACGGCTATCAGGTTGTCTTTCTTGCCAAAAACAAACAAGGCTATCACAACCTCGCAAAAATGGCCTCCATTTCCTATACCGAAGGCTTTTATTATGTGCCTCGAATCGATAAAGAGATTGTGGAAAAATACAAGGACAACCTCATCGTCCTCACCGGAAGCCTCTATGGCGAAGTCCCCGGAAAAGTCCTGAATATTGGTGAAAACCAGGCCGAAGAAGCACTGCTCTGGTGGAAAGAACACTTTGGAGACGACCTTTATATCGAGCTCAACCGCCACCATCAGGAAGACGAAGACCGCGTAAATCCCGTGTTGATTGAATTTGGCAAAAAACATAATGTAAAAGTAGTTGCTACAAACAACACCCATTACATCAAACAGGAGGACGCCAATGCACACGATATTTTGCTCTGTGTCAAAGACGGTGAAAAACAGGGAACACCCATAGGCCGTGGCAGGGGTTACCGTTATGGTTTGCCCAATCAGGAGTATTACTTCAAAAGCACTGAAGAAATGAAAGCGCTTTTTAGAGACATTCCTGAAGCCATTTTTAACATTAAAGAAGTCATCGATAAAGTAGAACCTTTCACGCTTGCGCGAAATGTGTTACTGCCCAAATTTGATATCCCGCAGGAATTCATTCAGGAAAACGATGAAGACGGAAAACTGGGTGAAAATGCCTATCTCAAACATCTTACTTACGAAGGCGCTAAAAAAAGATATCCCGAAATTTCCCCTGAAATTCAAGAGCGCCTCGATTTTGAACTCGATGTCATTGCCAACACCGGTTATCCCGGTTACTTTTTGATTGTTCAGGATTTTATCGCTGAAGCCCGAAGGATGGGTGTTTCTGTAGGTCCGGGAAGAGGCTCGGCTGCAGGTTCTGCAGTGGCATACTGCCTGGGGATTACTAATATCGACCCTATTGAATATGACCTGCTTTTTGAGCGTTTCCTAAATCCCGATCGTGTGAGCATGCCCGATATTGATATTGACTTTGACGACGAGGGCCGTAGCAAAGTAATGGATTATGTCATCAATAAGTATGGAGCCAACCAGGTAGCACAAATCATTACCTATGGCACCATGGGCGGCAAATCGGCTATCAGGGATACCGCCCGTGTGCTGGATCTTCCACTTGGGGATGCAGACCGTATTGCCAAGCTGATGCCGGCGATGACAAAGCTTCATAAAATCTTTGGTTACAGCGAAAGTGAGCTCCGCAAAGCCTTCAGAGCAGAAGATTTGGAAAAGGTCAACGAATTGCTCACCATTTCAAAAGGCAATGACCTGCAGGCGCAGACCATTAATCAGGCAAGAATCCTTGAGGGTTCTGTTAGAAATACAGGTATTCACGCCTGTGGCGTTATTATTACGCCCGGCGATATTACCAATTATGTTCCGGTGGCAACCGCAAAAGACTCAGACCTCTATGTCACCCAGTTTGACAACTCCGTCGTTGAAGAAGCCGGACTCCTGAAAATGGACTTTTTGGGACTGAAAAACCTGACCATTATCAAAGACGCTGTTGAGCTGGTTAAAATCAAGAGAAATATTGACCTTGATCCGGACGCTTTTCCGCTTGACGATGAAAAAACCTATGAATTGTTTCAACGCGGGGAAACCGTCGCCACTTTCCAGTATGAATCTGCCGGGATGCAGAAATATATGAAAGACCTGAAACCTACGGTTTTTGCAGATTTGATTGCTATGAACGCTCTTTACCGTCCGGGACCCATAGAATACATCCCGAGTTTTATCAGGAGAAAAAATGGTGAGGAAGAAATCACTTATGACCTTCCCATCATGGAAAAATACCTGAAGGAAACTTATGGTATTACGGTGTATCAGGAGCAGGTAATGTTGCTTTCGCAGGAGCTCGCCGGCTTTACCAAAGGTGATGCCGATGTGTTGCGAAAAGCGATGGGTAAAAAAATATTTTCGGTACTTGAAAAGATGAAACCCAAATTCCTGGAAGGTGGAGCTTCCAATGGACATCCGGTGGATACTCTTGAAAAAATATGGAAAGACTGGGAAGCTTTCGCGAGTTATGCTTTCAATAAATCACACTCGACCTGCTATGCCTGGATTGGTTATCAAACCGCTTATTTAAAAGCCAATTACCCTGCAGAATATATGGCGGCCGTGCTTTCAAACAACATGAACGACATCAAGGAAGTCACCAAATTTATGGAAGAATGCAAGCGTATGGGCTTACAGGTTTTGGGGCCCGATGTCAATGAATCGTTTTACAAATTTACGGTAAACGACCAAGGTGCCGTTAGGTTTGGGATGGGAGCAGTAAAAGGTGTTGGCGGCAATGCCGTTGCTACCATTGTCGAGAACAGAAAAGACGGTAAATACAAATCGGTTTTTGATTTGGCAAAACGCATCGATTTAAGGTCGGCAAACAAAAAAGCCTTTGAAAACCTTGCTTTGGCCGGTGGCTTTGACAGTTTTGACACCCACCGGGCACAGTATTTACACGATGAAGGCGATGGGATTATTTTCCTCGAAAAAGTGTTGCGCTATGCAGCGAAATTTCAGGAAAATGAAAATTCGTCGCAAATAAGTTTGTTTGGTGAAGCAAGTGATGTACAGATTCCCGAGCCGGAAGTGCCTCCCTGTGAAGAATGGGGAACCATGAAAAAACTTAAATTGGAAAAAGAAGTGGTGGGCATCTACATTTCAGGCCACCCACTCGACGATTTTAAAACTGAAATAAACACCTTCTGCAGAAACCGCATCGCCGATTTTTATCATCTGGAAAACTTTGTCAAAAAAGAACTGATTTTTGGCGGTGTCATTACCGAAACCCAGCACAGAGTCTCCAAAAACGGAAAGGGCTGGGCATCATTTATTATTGAAGATTACAGCGATTCTTTTGAGTTTAGAATATTTGGGGAGGAGTATCTCAAGTTCCGTCATTTCCTGATCCCCAACGGATTTTTGTATTGCAGGGTATTTGTAAAGGAGGGCTGGGTCAATAAAACCACAGGCGAGAAAAGTGATTTGCGCATTCAGTTTAACACCATTCAGTTGTTACAGGATATTTTGGAAAACAATTCAAAAAAACTTACCATTCAGCTTAAAATGGATGAGATTCTGGATGCACAGGTTGAAGCGCTGAAAAACTTGCTGAAATCCCACAAAGGTAACCACTCCTTGGACTTTTACTTTTTTGAACCGGAAGAAAACATTCAGCTGCAGTTGAGCAGCAGAAAGCAAAAGGTTCAAATTTCGCAAGAGTTGCTAGATGCCCTTGACAAGGAAAACTTTTTGTACAAACTCAATTAAATATAACAATCACTAATAAGTTTATAACCAAAACTGATTTGATTTTTGTAAGTTTTGGGAACTATTTTGACTAAATTTGTAAACTATTAAAAACAAATATTATGGCATTAGAAATAACAGATGCAACGTTTGATGAAACGGTGCTAAAAAGTGATAAACCCGTATTGGTAGATTTTTGGGCGGCCTGGTGTGGCCCTTGCAGAATGGTGGGACCCATCATTGAAGAAATCAGTAAAGACTATGAAGGCAAAGCCGTCGTGGGTAAAGTAGATGTAGATGCAAACCAGGAATTTGCAGCAAAATATGGTGTGAGAAACATCCCAACTGTATTGATATTCCAAAATGGAGAGGTCGTGGGACGTCAGGTTGGCGTTGCACCAAAAACGACCTATGCTGAAGCATTGGACTCCCTTCTTTAATAAAATATCTTAAATAAAATAAAAAGGTTTAGCAAGTTGTTAAACCTTTTTTTAATTTTAGAAAAAAATTAAACAATGAGTAAACCCACAAAATGTCAGGACACCATAGATAATAAATTACTGGAAGAAAGAAAAGTATTTCTCTGGGGCCAGGTAGATGACGATTCGGCAAAGCATGTAATCGAGCGTATGATGTATCTCGATGCACTTGAAAAAAAAGACATTCATTTTTATATCAACAGCCCTGGGGGTTATGTAACTTCCGGTTTTTCCATTTATGATTGTATGAAATCCCTAAATAGTGATGTTTCTACAATTTGCACCGGTTTTGCCGCCTCTATGGGTTCGATTTTGCTCTCTGCAGGAACCAAAGGAAAACGTTTTATCCAGCCCCATGCGCGCGTGATGATTCATCAGCCCAGTGGCGGTGCTCGTGGAGCTGCAAGTGATATCGAAATCACAGCTCAGGAAATTTTAAAGACCAAAGAATTGAGCGCAGAAATCCTCGCTGAAAATTGCGGTCAAAAAGTGGAAAAAATCCTCAAAGATTTTAATCGTGACCACTGGATGGATGCAAAAGAATCGGTCGATTATGGCATTGTAGATAAAGTTATTTAACACATAAACACAAAAGCCTGACAGTTATATCTCAGCTTGTCAGATTTTTTTTTTTGGATATACAAAAGCAAATCAACGAAATTACAGGTTTTAAAAATCTGGAACTACTCGCCACACAAGTGGTGGAAGGGTTTATTTCGGGTTTGCATAAAAGCCCTTTTCACGGCTTTTCTTCTGAGTTTGCTGAGCATAAAGTTTACAATTCCGGCGAAAGCACAAAGCACATTGACTGGAAACTCTTTGCAAAAACCGACAAACTTTTTACCAAACGGTATGAAGAAGAAACCAACCTGCGTTGCCATCTTATCCTTGACAATTCAACCTCGATGCACTATCCCGCAAAAAAGGAATTCAATATCAATTCTTTAAACAAAATTGCTTTTTCGGCTTTGGCCGGTGCTGCTGTGATGAACTTGCTCAAAAGGCAACGGGATGCCGTGGGTCTCAGTATTTATTCTGATGAATATGAGTTTTATGCCCCTGAGAAAGGCAGTGAACGCCACCATCAGATGTTGCTCGATAAACTCAATGAATCTGTCACCACAAAATCCAATGACAAAAAAACCGAAACATATCAGTTTCTGCATCTCATTGCTGAAAAAATGAAAAGGCGCTCGCTGGTGTTTTTGTTTTCTGATATGTTTCAGGATAATCTGGAAGAAGAAAAACTCTTTGAAGCCTTGCAGCATTTAAAATACAACAAACACGAGGTTATCCTGTTTCACACAATCGATAAAAGCAAGGAGCTTCACTTTGATTATGACAACAAACCCCGACGTTTTGTGGATGTTGAGACTGGTGAATTCATGAATTTGTATCCTGATTCCATAAAAGAAAATTATGAAAAAGCAGTGGCTTCTTATTTCAAAGCGTTGAAATTAAAATGTGCACAATACAGGATTAAGTATGTAGAAGCTGATGTTCAAGCAGGCTTTTCAAAAATTTTGACCACCTATTTAATTGAAAGACAAAAGTTCACTTAAAGATTTCAAAATTTTTAAAAATTTTGTTTGTGTAAACTAAAATAGGGTGTATATTTGCCCTCGCTAATAAGCAACCGGTCTGGTAGTTCAGTTGGTTAGAATACCTGCCTGTCACGCAGGGGGTCGCGGGTTCGAGTCCCGTCCAGACCGCAACCTTGATTACACATTGTAATCTTCAAGAAGTTGTGTTGTCCCGATTGAATCGGGAAAGGCTTGTAGTAGAGCCGATGAGAAGCTTTTCGCCTTTGTGCGTAGAGCTTTTTTTGTTTTTGGCTATTTCTGCTAGAAAGCTGTTTTTGGGTAATTTTTATAGATTTTGGGAGTCAAAAAAGTGTTCCATAATTTTTTTCTCGAGTGCCCCACTTTTCACACATCATCCAGCCCATGCCGTTTTGGATTTTTTCTAAAGTACCGAATGATTGAGGGCGCAGTAATACCATGCAAAACAATGGAAAACAAAATAATATAAGCTGCTATGGAGTAAAGCTCATATTTATTTTCAAAAAGTTCGGTTTGCATAAACGCCCACGAAAGATAAAATATGGACCCCACTCCCCTGATCCCTAAAAAACTGATAGCAAGCTTGTTTTTGATGGTGTCTTTTATTCCAATAAAAGCAATCATTCCTGCCAAAGGTCTTACAATTAAAACAAATGCAGCACTAAAAAGAATACCTCTCCAGTCAGTCACTTCCAAAATTCCGTTCATCATCGTCCCGCCAAAAAGAATGATCCACACCACAATCAGGAGTCTCTCAATCTCGTGGTTAAAATCATGCATTTTCCTCTTGTATTTCCCGCTAACATTTTCAGAATAACGCATACTCAACCCGGCAAAAAAAACCGCCATAAAACCATACCCGTGCACTAATTCAGAGAACCCATAAACAGCAAAGGTCAATGAAAGAGCTAAAAAACCATCATAAGTATGAATATTTTTCCATTTTTTTAGATGGGTAAGCACATACCCTATTAGCCTCCCTACTAAAACACCCACTGCAACACCAATCACAATTTTAAGAAGCAACTTATCCCAAAACCAATCACTAAAACTAAATGCTGCAAAGCTCCCTGCCTGAACAACCATAACGGCAAGATAGGTAAAAGGAAAAGCCATCCCATCGTTCATACCGGCTTCAGCGGTGAGTGAAAATCTAATTTTATCTTTCAGTTTGTCTTCTCTTTCTGGATCGTCCAATTGAACATCAGAAGCCAACACAGGGTCAGTGGGAGCTAATACTGCAGCCAGTAAAAGCGATGCCGGAATGCTGAGCGTTAAAAAATAAACCCCCAGTAAATAAGCTGAAAGCATAGTCAAAGGCATCGTTATGGCAATTAACAATATGGGTCGCTTCCAAGCCTTATAACTGTAATTGCTTCCTATCTTTAACCCCGCCCCCATCAACGATATAATTACAATAGCCTCAGAAAAAATCATCATGGATTTATCACTCCACAGCAATTCTGTCCATCCCAGAGGGATACCGGCCAAATAAAGTAAAATACCAATGGGCAATAAAATCACCGGCGAACTTACTTTTATTTTTTCAGAAATTGAGGGGAGCCAAGCCATTAAAAGGGTCGCTAAGCCCAAACTTGCCAATAATAAGTAATGGTCCTTCATAAATTAAAAATAAGTATTTTTTGAAACTCCTCACTTGGTTTTTTAATAACTTTAGCAAATAAAACCTTCACCCTGATGTTATACGATATAATCAAAAACAGACGTGCGGTATTTCCGGTGCAATACAATCAAACACCTGTAACCAAAGAACAAATCCTTCAGGTACTGGATGCAGCAAACTGGGCCCCAACACATAAAAGAACAGAGCCATGGCGCTTTAAAGTAATGCAGGATGAGCGTTTAA